>DATNEW010000028.1 GCA_035606695.1 Gemmatimonadaceae bacterium | reverse complement strand
AAATACTCGCATAACCCCTCAGCTGTTGTTGTAGGTGCTTGTCGTGCTTGTGGGTGTTGTGGGTGTTGTGGGTGCACTGGATGAGTCACGGCTCGACGGGCGGAGGGTTTACTCCGTAGCTTTGGGCATGGCCGTCTCCTCATCGCCCCGGACCACGTCCGCCCCGGACCTGCACACCTTCGAGCACCATTGGCAGGACGAGGCGGACGCCGCCTACCTGTATCGGTTGCTCTCGGGGCTCGAGACCGATCCGAAGAAGAGCGATCTCTATCGCCGTCTCGCTGAGGTCGAAGACCGGCACACGGACATCTGGGCGAAGCTCCTGCGCGACCACGGCCGCGATCCGGGCAAGTTTCGTCCGAGCGCGCGCACACGCCTGCTCGCGCGGCTGGGCAACTGGTTCGGCCCGGGTTTCCTGTTGCCGATGCTCCTTGCCGAGGAGGGGCGCGAAGTCAAAGGCTATCTCGACATGCATCGCGGCACGGCGCGCGGCACGCCGGGATCGAACGAGTCGCTGCTCCTCGCGCGCGAGTCCGCCGAGCATGCCTCGACGCTCAATGAGATTTCTGGAAAGTCGGGCGAGCCGTGGCACCGCACGGAGTCGGGCGGCTTTCTGCGTAACGTCGTGTACGGATTCAACGACGGGCTGACCGCGAACTTCGGTCTCGTCGCCGGGGTGATCGGCGCGTCATCGCAGGCGGCGCATCACCAGGTCATCGTCGCGGGGCTCGCGGGGCTCATCGCCGACGCGCTCTCGATGGGCTCGAGCGGCTATCTCGCCGCGAAGAGCGAGGCCGAGGTGTACGCCAACGAGATCGCGATGGAGCGCGACGAGATCGCCCTGATGCCGGAAGTCGAGCGCGACGAGCTGGCGCTGATCTACGAGGCCAAGGGCATGGCGCGCGAACCGGCGTACGCGCTGGCGACGGAAGTGATGGCCGATCCGGCGCGCATGCTCGAGGAGCAGGTGCAGGAGGAGTTGGGCATCAGCGACCCGCACATGTCGCCCATGCGAGAGGCGTGGATCACCGGCACGGCGACGGCGGTCGGCGCGCTCATTCCGGTCTTTCCATTTCTCATATGGACTGGGTGGACCGCGATCGTGATCGCGTTCGCGGTCGCGATGGCCTCGCACTGGATCGTGGGGGCGGCGAGATCGATCTTTACCGGCCGAAGCGTGTTCCGCTCGGGCCTGGACATGTTCGTGGTCGGGCTGGGGGTGGCGGTGGCGGGCTACTTCGTGGGAGAGTGGGTTGCCCGGCTGGCTGGATGAGCGCGGGATCGGGTCGGCACGCCTCTGTACAACTCGACACCACGACAACGTCTGACCAGATCCGACACGATCCGAGAACGGCGCGTGCCTGTCATCCTCGCGCAGATCTTGTCGGAACTTGTCGTAGTTAGTTGTCGTCCCACATCAGACTCGGTCGCCCTACGCCACGATGTTCAACAACCGTCCCGGGACGAAGATCACTTTCTTCGGCGCCCCGCTCACAAATTTCGCGATACTCTCTTCGGCCATCGCCGCCGTGAGCGCCTCGGCCTGACCTCCCGCGGGCGGGATCTGGATCGTTCCGCGCGTCTTCCCGTTGACCTGCACCGCGATCGTGATCAGGTCTTCCGCCGCCTGCGCCGGATCGTACGACGGCCAGCCGGCGTCGAAGACACTCTCGGCGTGGCCGAACTGTTCCCATAGCTCCTCGGCCACGTGCGGCGCGAACGGAGCGACCAGCTGCACCAGCGGCTCGACTTCGGCGCGGTGCGGCGTGCGTTCGTTGCGACGCACGACGTTGAGGTACTCCATCATCGCCGCGATCGCCGTGTTGTAGCTCAGCGCGGGCACGTCCTCGCTGACCTTCTTGATCGTCTGGTGCAGCTTGCGCATCACCTGCGCGTCCGGCGCACCCGCGGTGGTCGCCCCGGCGGCCGACGACCACACCCGATCGAGAAACCGGCGGACGCCGGCGATGCTCTGATCGCGGAAATCTCCGCCTTCCTCGTACGGCCCCAGGAACATGAGGTACGTGCGGAACGTGTCGGCGCCCCACCGCTCGATGTACTCGTCGGGGTTCACCACGTTGCCGCGGCTCTTCGACATCTTGGCGCCTTCGCGAATGATCATGCCGTGCGCGCGAAACTTCACGAACGGCTCCTCGAACGCGAGCAGGCCGGCGTCGTACAGCACCATCGTCACGAAACGCGAATATAACAAGTGCAATACGGCGTGCTCGTTCCCGCCGATGTACGAGGTCACCGGCAGCCATTTGGCCGTCAGCGTCTCGTCGAACGCCACGTCGTCGAAATCGGTGCTCGGGTAGCGCAGGAAATACCACGCGCTGTCGAGGAACGTGTCGGACACGTCCGTCTCGCGGCGCGCCTCGCGGCCGCACGTCGGACACGGCACGCGATACCACGACTCTACCCGCGCCAAGGGCGAGATGCCCGTGTCGTCGGGCCTGAAATCCTCGACGAACGGCAGCTCGACCGGCAGATCCTTCTCTGGTACCGGAATGGTACCACAATGGTCGCAATAGATGATGGGGATCGGCGGACCCCAGTACCGCTGCCGGGAGATGCACCAGTCGTGCAGCCGGAAGTTCACCACCGGCTTGGCGTGGCCGTTCTGCGCCAGCCAATCCACGATGCGCGCCTTCGCGTCCTCGACGCTCAAGCCCGAGAACTGCCCGGAGTTCACGATCTGCACGTTCGCCGTCTCGACGAACGGCTCGGTCAGCGGCGCATGCGCGTCGCCGCCGACCGGCGCAACGACACGCGGAATCTCGAGATCGAACTTATTAGCAAACTCGAAATCCCGCTCGTCGTGGCCCGGCACCGCCATGATCGCGCCCGTGCCGTATTCCATCAGCACGTAGTCGGCGATCCAGATCGGAATCGGGTGCTGCGTCGCCGGATTGATCGCGAACGACCCCGTGAAGACGCCCGTCTTCTCCTTCGTCGTCTTCCGCGACACCAGGTCCTGCTTCGCCGCGCGCTTCTTGTACGCGTCCACCTCGTCGCGCTGCTCCTCGGTCGACAACACGTCGACCAACGGATGCTCCGGCGCCAACACCAGATACGTGGCGCCGAACACGGTATCCGGACGCGTCGTGAACACACGAATGTCCACCGGCTCCGCCGTGAACTCGCCCGAGAGCCCGCTCGCGATCGTCGCCGTGCCGACCAGATCCTCCAGATCCTGCACGCGGAACGTCAGCTCCGCGCCGTCAGACCGGCCGAGCCAGTTGCGCTGAGCCTGCTTGGTGGACTCGGACCAGTCGATCCAATCCAGATTGTGCAGCAGCCGAGCGGCGTAATCCGTGATCCGGAAGAACCACTGTTCCAGGAACCGCTGTTCGACCTTGGCGCCGCACCGCTCGCATTCGCCGGCGATGACCTGCTCGTTCGCCAGCACGGTCTTGTCGTTCGGGCACCAGTTCACGGCCGCGCGCCGCTTATAGGCCAGTCCCCGCTTGTAGAGCTGCAGGAAAACCCACTGGGTCCACTTGTAATAGTCGGGGTCGGTAGTCGACAGCTCGTGCCGCCAATCGATCATCAGGCCCGAGCGCTTAAGCTGCCGCCTGAAGTTGTCGATGTTCTTAGGGATGAGGACCGCGGGATGGGTCCCCACCTTCAGCGCGAAGTTCTCGGAATGGATGCCGAACGCGTCGAAGCCCAGCGGCTCAAAGACCGTGTGCCCTTGAAGCCGCTGGAATCGTCCATAGATGTCGTTTCCCGTGAAGGCGAAGAGGTTGCCGACGTGCAGCCCCTCCGCCGAGGGATACGGGAACATCATGAGGGCATAGAACGGACGCTCACCGGCGGAGAGGTCGGTGTGGTTCGTACCGCGCTTCTCCCAACGTTCCTGCCATTTCCGTTCGATGGCGGCAGGGTCATAGCCGGCCGGCTCCGCGGCTGGTGCTCGCTCTGTCGATGTCATGTAAGAAATGCCAGTATGCGCAATTCCGAGCGGAGGCGCGAAGCGCCGAAGTGAGGAACAATCAATCGCTTTAGCGGAATTTAGCCGCCGATGAACCTACGCAGTACAGGCACCTTCATGATTCCTGCAGCGCCGACGGGTCCCCGCTCGGCGCGCTCACTGCGCCGGCGACTCGTCGCTGGTGTCGCGGTGGGCGCGATCATCGTGCTCGGCGTGATTACCGCCCTGGGCGTCGAGCTGTTGAAGCAAACGATGGCCGGCGACGAAGACGCTCGCCTCACGAACGCCGCGTCGCTCTCGAAGCAGCTCGTCGAGCGCGTGCTCGCCGAACGTGCGCGCCAGGTCGAGCTGATTGCGTCGGCTCCCAGCGTGATTTCGGCGGCGAAGAAGGGCGCGGATGAAGCCAAGCAGCTTGGCCTGCCGCTGCGCACGTTTCAGGACAAGGAATCGGCACTCGAGCCGATCGAGGCGCGCTTCAAGGCGACGCGCTCGATGCAGGTGGACGAGTCCACGAATCAATATTTGAAGTCGCTGCTGCCAAAGCTCGACATCAACGAAGTCATGGTGACGGACAAGTACGGCTACAACGCCGTGACCACGTCGCCTTCCTCGGATTTCATTCAGAGCGACGAAGCCTGGTGGAACACCGCGTTCAACAAGGGCGCCACGGCGGCGAACGCGACGCTGTTCGGAAAGAGCGTCGTCGTCGAGTTGTCCGGCGTCATTCGCGACGGCTCGACGCCGGTTGGCGTGACCAAGGTCAAGTTCGGTCTGTCGCTCGTCGATTCGGTGTTGGCGCAGGGCGGCGCCACCAACGGTACGATGCGCGTGGACCTGGTCGACTCGGCGGGCAAGGTCATCGCGAGCTCGGGCTCGGGCGATCGCTTCAAGTCGTTCGCCGCGTTCGATTCGGTCAAGTGTCGCGGCACGAGCGTTTCGTTCAAGTACTCGGGCGACTCGACGGTGCCGCAGCGCGCGGCGGTCGAGCTCACGAACGACGGCGGTTGGCGTGTCGTCGCGCACATGAACGAATCCGACGCGTCGCACGCGTATAACGTCGCGCGCATGGCGCTGTTCGGCGGCGCCGCGGTGATGCTGTTGCTCATCATCGCGTCCCTGTCGTTCATCGGTCGATTCATCGAGCGCCGCGTCACCGGTCCGGCCGAAGAGCTAGCGGTGGCGGCGGAAGCCGTGGCGAACGGCGATCTCTCGAAGCAGGTGAACCAGATCGGCGGCGACGACGAGATCGGACGCCTGGCGCGCGCGGTCGCGGCGATGATCGCCGAGCTGCGGCGTCTTGCGACGGCGCTGAATCAGTCGGCGTCGGAGACTGGGAGCATGACGGCCGAGATCACCGCGAGCTCCGAGGAGATGGCGGCGTCGGCGGGTCAGATCGCGCACACCGCGGCGGATCTCAGCCAGCAGTCGAATCTGATGGCCGAAACGATTCACGCGCTCGCGGGATCGTCGGAGAACCTCGTGGGCATTGCGTCGAACCTCGACGCGGGCGCCAGTGAAGGTGTCGAGCGCAACGCTCGGCTCCGGACGTTGGCGCTCGAAAATCGCGCACGACTCGACGAAAGCTCCAAGTCGCTCCAGACGCTGAGCGGGGAAGCGGAGGCCAGCGCCGCCGCGATCGAACAGCTCGCGCAGGCGTCGGAGGAAGTGAAGTCGTTCGTCACGCTCGTGCAGAAGCTGGCGCGGCAGTCGAAGCTCCTTGCGTTGAACGCGGCCATGGAAGCGGCGCGCGCCGGCGATCACGGCCACGGCTTCGCGGTCGTCGCCGAAGAAGTGCGGCGCCTGGCGGCCATGTCGTCGGACGCGGCGGAGCGTACCGAGCGCGTGGTCAACGGGGTGCTGCAGGGCATCTCGGATTCGCGGACGTCGAGCGAGCGCACCGTCTCCACGGTGAAGGTCGTGCGCGGCGCAACGGAAGAGGGCTCGCGGTCGTTCGGCCACATCGAGCAGGCGGTGGCGGAATCGGACGCGTGGACCTCGACGATTCAGAAAACTGTAACAGCGGCGAGCGGGCTGGTGCGCGACATGCGCGGCAAGCTCGACACGCTGGCGACGGGCACGGAATCATTCGCCGCGGCGATGGAAGAAGTTGCGGCCTCGAGCCAGGAGCAGAGCGCCTCGACCGAACAGATCGCGGCCGCGGCCGCGACGTTGTCGGGTGCGGCGGATCGCTTGACTCGCGTGGTGTCGAACCTCCGGCTCGACAGCGGCGAGCCGGCGTCCGTTCCCGGGAATCGGCAGAGCGGGCCTGTCAAGGCACCGGCTGATGTGAACATCGGCCGATCGGTCGGTCAGCGGCCCTCGACGGTTTCGTAAACTCTAAATACTCTAAAAGCGCTACTTCAGCCGGCGCATCCAGCCGCCGTACTTGAGCGGCGTCCAGGTCGAATCCGGCGGCACATTGTCGGGGGCACGAACCGCGATCGCCACGGTCGCGCCGTCGGCGGCGAATTGCGCGAGCAGTGCGTCGCGCGACGCCGGCGTGAGCATCCACCACACCGGCACGATCGGTCCCGGCACGTCGGCCACGATCTTCAAGCGTGCCGTGCGCGCCCAGTACGACTCGGCGTGCGGGCCGATGAGCGCGATGCGCGTACCCGGCGCGATTCCGTGCGCCGCGAGCTCCTGCGCGATCTGCCACTGTGGATTTGCACTGACGGCTGCCGACGCGTGCGACATGTTGATCGCATCGCGATTGGCGCGAAGCGCGAGGCGTCCCGCCAGGACGAGTCCCGCGCCAACCGCGAGTCCGGTCAACGCGCCGCGTGCGAATTGCTCCATGCGCCAACGCCGAATCGCCGCGCGCGACGCCGCCCACAGGAGCACGATGATGGCCGCCGAACCAAGGCGCATGACGGCCTGCGTCGCCGGCGAGAACAGAAGCAGCGAGAACAGCAGCGCCAGCGGCACGAGCACCATCCACAGAATGGCCCGTCGCGTCGGGATCAGTGCACCAACGAGCATCGCCGCGGCGATGCCCGTCGCGAACGAAAACGCGTACGACATCATCTGCCACGGCGCCAAGGGAGAGATCGAGATCACGAGACCGAGAAGGAGCCACGTCGGCCGAAGACGGCGCGCGATCGGCAGCGTGCCGAGCGTGACGAGCACGCCCGACAGGACGAAGGCCATGATGTAGCGCGCGGTCATGATCACCATCGCGTAGCCGAGGATGCCGATCAGACACGGCACCAGCACGATCCACGATCGCGCCAGATACACCCGCCGCGAGCCACGTGGCGCAACGGCGATGGCGAGGCCCAGGTAGAGGAGGATCGACAGGCTGCCGATGAGCGTCACCGACATGGTGGCGAGCGTCCCGAGCTCGTCGTGCAGCGAGAGCCTCGGATGCATCGACGCGTTCCAGCGCGCGGGGTCGTACCACATCGGGTCGGTGCCGGGTGCATCGCCGGTCACGCCGGTGCCCGGGAGAATCGCCTCGGTCGCGCGCGTCCGCGCGTCGGGCGGAACGACGCCGAGCGACGGTGGATCCTGCCCGTTGACGTACCAGCCCCATGTGAGCCGGCCGGTATCGCCGAAGGTGACGCGGCCCGCGCGGTGTGTGAGCACGGCGGTCCACGGAAGGACGAACACGGCCCACGCGAGGATCGCGAGTGTCAGCGGGCGGCGGGCGGCGCGGTGTGACGCAGCGCGATGAAGCGCGATCGCGAGCACGACGAAGCACACGATCGACCACGGTACGAGAAACGACTTGGCGAGTGCGCCGACGCCGAGTGCGGCCCCGAGGAGGAGTGCGGTGCGGCGGTCGTCGGGTTCGTCGCGCAGTCGGAGCATGGCGCCCATCGCGATGAAGACGGCCGCGTTGGAGAGCCAGTCGGGGGTCGTCAGCTCGAGCGGCGTCATCGTCATCGACAGCGCGCCGAAGAGGCCGTAGGCGGCGACGGCGCCCCAGGGTCCGCGGAGCATGGCGTGCCGGACGCCGGCCGCTATTGATAATACTTTAACTATAAAATACTCAAATCCGGCGAACATCGCGAGGAACGCCGCGAGGTTCACCGCGTGGACGATCGCCACCTCGTGCTCCGCGCCCGCGTCCGCGATGCGGCGCGCGACGCCGATCAGGAAGGGATAGAGCGGGCTCCAGTACAGATTGACGAGATCGCCCCAGCGACCCGTGACCACGGCGTCGCTGAGATCGAGGTAGGACATCCCGTCCGGCGAGATCGCGTAGCGATTGCCGTAGGTCTGAAAGGCGGCGAGGGCGACGATGAGCACCCATGCGCCGATACGAATGTCCTTGCGGATCGATCGATTCACGTCGTGACGGCGAAGGTCACCGCGTGATCACGGTTTGATCATCGTGCCGCTCAGATTGTTCGTCGGCTGCTCCGACTTCTTGTACATGTAGATACAGTCTTCGACGCGCGCGCCGTTCGCGTCGGCCACGGCGAACTTGGAGCCCTCGTAGCAGCAGGCGCCCGCGTACTCGCCCTTCTTGTTCACGGCGTAGTACTGCAGCTGGAACGTCGGCTTGCCGTTGACCATCAGCCGGTCTTCGGTCATCGCGATCACGCGCTTCATGACCTTGAGCAGCGCTTCCTGCGGCGAGTCGCCGTTGCGCATGAACTCCACGGCGAGGAACGCGCCGCAGACCTTGATGTTCGCTTCGCCGCGGCCGGTCGATCCGGCGGCCCCGACTTCGTTGTCGCAGTACTGGCCGGCGCCGATGATCGGCGAGTCGCCGACGCGGCCGGGAATCTTCCACGAGAGACCGCTGGTCGTCGTCACCGACGCAACGTCGCCCTTCGCGGTGACCGCGTTCATGTTGATCGTGCCGTACGTGTACGCCACGCCGCGCGCGTCGTAGTAGACGTGCGAGCCCGAGTAGTGTTCTTCGTCGTCCGGCTTGCGGCCGCCCGCGCCCGCCGATGACGGATGCGCGGGATCGATCGGGTCGAGCCAGTTGTCGCTCGGGTTGCCACAAGACGCTTTTCGGACAGATGGCCAGACGCGCCTTAAGGCGATATTTCTTGAGCGCCGACGCCGCATAGCCACGCCTTTTCAAGCCTCTAGTTTCGGAACCGCTCGCTTAACAAACGCCGCGCCGAGATGGTTCTCGATGATCTTGATCGCTGCGGTATTCGCAAGCGCGTGCATGTAGCAGTGGTGAACTGTGAGCACGAGATCTTGTAGGTCGGAATCGCTTTCAAGCCGCTCAATCTTCAGCCCCATTTTCTCACACGCATCCATGTGGATGTGTAATGAGTGCGTACGATTCCCCGAGTAATCAGACAGCTTCTTGACGATTGCCTTCGCCTTCGTAGCTGCGTCCGGGTCGCCATCGAACATCACGTTTTTCAACTGCTCGGTGACGAAGGCATTCGACCACTTAATTGCATGTTGACACTGACCCAAAAACGCCGGACGGTACTGGGCGATGATGGCGTGCCAAACTGCTGCGCTCGCCGGGTCTTTCTTTACCTCTTTGACTGCGCGCTTGAACTCCTCCACGATGCCGTACGCAGGCACACCGGCAAGATGAGGGTCGATCGGTCCCAGGTTTGAATGCTTTGCCATCATGATGCTGGAACATGAGCAAGCCATCATGGTGCCCGCAGACATGGCGATCTGCGGAACAATTGCACGCATGTCATTGCCGAACATCTGGTGCAGATAGTCGACGAGAGACTGCGTGGCGGCGACGTTGCCGCCGGGGGTGTGGAGGATGAGATCCAACCCCTTTGTCCGGTCGAGATTATGAACGGCCATCATAAAGCCGTTTTTATCTTCGTCCGTAATGTCGAGACCGGCTGTCGGAGGCTTGGAGAGCCAGCCGGAGTAATAAGCGATGACGTTCCGCTTCGTGTAGTTGGCGAGCTTCTCCAAGTACTCGCGCCGGACACGGTCCGGCATGCTGCTCGCCTCAGCCGCCGCCTGACCGCCTCTAGTAGAAATCTCAATTAGGACTTCTTTCCAGTCAGGCAAGCGCGCTGGGGATCAGGGGACGGGCTCGTAAGCTCCGTACGTGGTCATGGTTTGCACATACGGGTACGGATCCGGTTGCTCGAAGGTCTCCCGTTGCGGCGGTTCCGGCAAGGAGGGAAACACGTGCTGCATGAGCAACTGATACTCGCGCTCTAGACGCTTAGTCTGCTTCGCAGCTGTCTTTTGCTTCGACATTCTTTGCCTCCCGGATTGCACGCATAATAGTACCCACATCAAAAAGCGAAAGGCGCGCCGTTAGATGTTTCGTCCGCGAAATCTTGAACTTCAGTCCGCCCCAGATGGATTTCTACGGTACAATAATATTATTGTTCCTGCGGCCGTCGTACAGGGGCCGCAATAATATTATTGCGGCCCCTGTACGACGGCCGCGTGAGGGCTCCCGTTAATGACGACACAAATCAGCAAGCGGCACGTCATGGCAAATCCTGACTACGTCGCCCAAAGAGTGCGTCGGGTATTCGGCGATTCCGCCGTCCTGCCTTTGGGCGGCATCCAATACGCGCTTTGTGAAGTCGGGCCTCGTCGCTTCGACCCGGTAGTTCTGGCCGATCGCATCCAACGGCTTGTCGAGAGCGCCGCTTTGGAGCGCGTTGCCGATGGCGCGTATGCCCTTTCGGACGCTGCCCCAAACGACGTGCAGCGCAGCCTGAAAGCACTCCCGCACGTGAACGCGCTCTTGGAGCATGCCTGCGGGAGCAGCCTCGAAATCCTCCGACGAGTCACAGAGACGGTTGCGAACGCCGGCAGGGTGCCAAACCCGTTTCCCTCTGATCTGGATGACCCAAGCGTGATGCGGACAGAAGGGAGTGCCGGGTCACAGGTCATCTGGTTATCGCACCAGATCCGCTGGATTGACCCCACAGACTGTCGATTCTGGGCGTTTCTTTCGTTTGCCGAACGTGAACGTGCTCAGCCAATCATCATTGCGCGCAAAGCAGCAACGACAGCCTTCAGCTTGTGCAAGCAGCTCGGCGCAAAAACGCTGCAATACCATCACCTCATTACCGACGCAGCGCTCAGCCTGTCGGAGAGCAGCTTGCTCAGGGAATTTCGGCTCCCTCGCCTTATTACACCGATCGAGTTGCAGGGGCACGCACTATGGCAGTTCATGGATATTCGGCCAGCGTCACCACATCCCAATGCGCTCGACGCGCTTCACCGTGCAGTCGACAGCGGATTCCATGAGCACCCCCCCAGCGGCCCAGACCTGATTGCTTGGGCCGAGGCGAGCGGGCTGCAGCTACCGGAACTGTGGTCCTATACCGTTCGGAGATGGAACGAGCTGGCGCCTGACAGTGACGAGGGCCGCAGCGTTCAACAGAAACGAAGAGTCAAGACACCTCCTCGCGAGTCGAACACGTTTGGCCGATCGACGGAGGTAATCCGGATACCGATCCGGATCTAGCGTAGCGATTGTGGGAGGAAGAACCTGAGAGGTCTTTCGTACACCGCGGCGAACTGCGCCAGTTCGATTATGTCGACCCGCCGTTCGCCGGACTCCGACTTCGCAATGAAGCTCTGAGAACGACCAAGCGCCTTAGCCGCCTCGCGCTGCGTCATCCCTGCTAACTCGCGGGCTTCGACTAAGCACACGCGGAATTCGTTATAGAGCTTCGGCCAACGCGCTCGTGATGATTCGTGCTCGCGAGTAGACATAGCAGGGAGCACCTTGCCCTGCGCGGGCTTTGAGTCCAAAATAGACTCATGGCTCGACTGGGACGTTTTCCGGGAAAAGAAGGCGAGTATTGTCCGCGGCATCTCAGTCCTCTTGAACCGTTTCCAGAGGACGTGGCGCGTGCGCACCTAAAGAGACTCCTCCAAGGCTTGACGTTGGAGGAGCTCAACCTACCTGAGCGATGCTTCGCGACGGAGGAGGCGCCGCCTGCCGAATTACGGCTTGATGAGAACTCCGCTAAGCGGGACCTTCGGTTGCTCTGATGCTTTGTAGAGGTAAGCGCATTTCTCGACGCGCGCTCCTTTAGCATCACACACCGCGAAATCCGAACCTTCGTAGCAACAAGCAGCGGCATACTCGCCCTTTTTGTTCACAGCGTAGTACTGAAGCTGGAAGGTCGGTTTGCCATTTACTAAGAGCCGGGATTCGGTCATGGCGATCACGCGCTTCACGACCTTCATCAAGGCTTCTTCTGGCGAGTCGCCGTTTCGCATGTACTCAACGGCGAGAAATGCCCCACACACCTTGATGTTTGCCTCGCCGCGGCCCGTTGAACCCGCGGCTCCGATCTCATTATCGCAGTACTGCCCTGCGCCGATGATCGGTGAGTCGCCAACACGACCGGGAATCTTCCACGACAACCCGCTCGTGGTGGTAACCGACGCAATATCACCGTTAGCCGTGACCGCATTCATGTTGATCGTGCCGTACGTGTATGGAACGCCATGCGCGTCGTAAAAAACGTGATACTGATTTTCGTCGTTCTTTGCGGGGGGTTTCGGTTTTTTGTCCTGTCGCGCGGAATCGGCAGGTAATACAGGGACATCTAACCAAGCGTCATTTGGATTGAGCTTCGCCTTCCAACGCAGCCACATCTGCCGCGCTTCGGGCGTGAGCAGATTCTGCTCCTTGAAACCCATCTCGAGCGCGAACTTCTTGGCGCCGGCGCCGACGAGAAAGATGTGATCGGTATTGTCCATGACGGCGCGCGCCACCGCGGCGGGCGTCGCGATGTCCTCGATCGCGCCAACAGCGCCGGCGCGGCGCGTCGGACCGTGCATGCAGCTCGCGTCGAGCTGGACCACGCCCTCTTCGTTCGGCAACCCACCCAGTCCGACGCTGTTGTCGGTGGGATCGAGCTCGACGATCTGCACGCCGGAGACGATCGCGTCGAGCGGGTCGGCGCCGCCCGAGAGCATCTGGTACGCGACCTCGATTCCGCGCTTGCCGCTTGGATCGCGGTTGTAGCCGTTGGCCGCGGAGATGATGACGGGCCGCCCCGCGGCGAGGTTGGGTACGAGCTCGGATCGGTCGCGCACGGTAATGCTTGCGGCCCTAGGCATCGCGTTGGCGAGCGTCGGCAAGGCAAGACCGGCGGCGGCGGCCGCACCGGCCCCGAGGAAGTCACGGCGGGAGACGGGCATGGAGTGCTCCGGACGGAGATGCGTGAAGTTACCGCGAATCCAAGACGAATGTCATCCTGAGCGAAGACGGCCCCGTCGCGACTGAGGAGCGATATGCAGCGCTCCCCTGAGCACGGGGGTCCAAGGGGGTCCCTCGACTGCGGCGCTTTCGCGCCTCCGCTCGGGATGACAGGGGAACCGGGGCACAGCTACCTTCCACCCCATGTCCGCCGAAATCCGCGACAAGCTGCGCTCCGCCCACTTCCTGGACGGCGTCACCGACAGCGCCATCCACAGTCTCGCCAAACTGGTCAGCCCCGTCGCCTACGAGTGCGACGACGTTCTCTTCGAGGAAGGCTCGCCGCGCTCGGCCATGGCGATCATCGTCAGCGGCGCCGTCGCCATCGAAAAAGGTGGCAACGGGCGCCCCGTTCGCCTCGTGACCCTCGGCGCCGGCCAGGCCGTCGGCGAAGGGCTGCTGCTCGACGATCTGCCGCACGGCACCAGCGCGCGCGCCATCCAGAAAACCGAAGCGTACGTGCTCACCGCGGACAAAGTGCGCGAGATGATCAAGGAATCGCCCGCGGTGTACGCGGCGCTCGTCGGACGCGCGGCACGGTCGATCTCGCAGCGTCTTGCCGCGACCGACGCGACGCTCGTCGGCCGCGGGCGCACGCTTGGCTTCACGGGCGCTCGTACACGCAAAGAACACGACCTGCTCGGCGAGCGCGAAGTGCCCGACGACGCGCTCTACGGCGTTCAAACTCTGCGCGCGCTCGAGAATTTTCCGATCACCGGTACGGCCCTTCGCGAATTTCCGGTGCTGGTCGAGGCGCTCGCCGCCGTGAAGGAAGCGGCCGCGCTGGCCAACGCCGAGTTGGGGCTGCTGGATCGCGGCATCGCGGACGTGATCGTGCGCGCCGCGCAGGAAATTCGCGCCGGCCGGCATCACGAGCATTTCGTCGTCGACATGATTCAGGGCGGGGCCGGCACGTCGACCAACATGAACGCGAACGAAGTCATCGCCAATCGTGCGCTCGAGCTGCTCGGCAAGGAGCGCGGCGATTACGCGGTCGTGCACCCGAACAATCACGTCAATCTCAGCCAGTCCACGAACGACGTGTATCCGACGGCGGTGAAGCTGGCGCTGCACGGCGCCATCGAGCTGCTTCGCGGCGAGATGAGCAGGCTCGCCGCGGCGTTTCTGGGCAAGGGCGAGGAGTTCGCGTCGTTCATCAAGATGGGGCGTACGCAATTGCAGGACGCGGTGCCGATGACGCTCGGCCAGGAATTCCGCGCGTTCGGCCACACCATTCTCGAGGACGTCGAGCGGTTGGGTGAAGCGCAAGCGTTGATTCGCGAGATGAACATGGGCGCGACCGCGATCGGCACGGGCATCAACACGCCGACAGGCTACGCGGCAACGATCTGTCGCGAGCTGTCGCGGATCACCGGCCTGGCGATGATCACGGCGCCCGATCTCGTCGAGGCGACGATGGACACGGGCGCGTTCGTGCAGCTGTCGGGCGTGTTGAAGCGATGCGCGGTGAAGCTTTCGAAAATTTGTAACGATTTGCGACTATTGTCTTCCGGCCCGCGGGCGGGCTTGGGCGAGATCAATCTGCCGCCAATGCAGCCCGGGTCTTCGATCATGCCGGGGAAGGTGAATCCCGTCATTCCGGAAGTGGTAAATCAGGTCTGCTTCGACGTGATCGGCGGCGACGTGACGGTGACGCTCGCCGCCGAGGCGGGGCAGCTGCAGCTGAACGTGTTCGAGCCCGTGATCGCGTTCAGGCTGCTGCACGGCATTCAGACGCTGACGAATGGGTGTCGCGTGCTGCGTGAGCGCTGTGTGGAGGGCATCACGGCGAATCCGGACCGCATGCGCTACTTCGTCGAGCACTCGATCGGAATCGTCACCGCGCTCGTGCCGGCGATCGGGTACGAGCACGCGACGTCGGTCGCGAAGCAGGCGCTCGACACCGGCCGCGGCGTGTACGACATCGTGATGGAGCGCGGCCTGCTGACGCGCGAGCAGCTCGATCGGGTGCTGGATCCCGAGTCGATGATCGGGAGCTGAAGAGCCGGTCATGCCCCCACGCCGACGCAAACGACTCGATCCGAGCGCCTTCAATCTTCCGGTCGAGCAGATCAGGCAGGGCTTCTACACCGACGCCTACTTCGTCCGTGCGCGAGAGATCGTGCGCGCGGAGAAGAAGCCGCCGACGGTGGTGATGCAGTTCACCGGCAAGACCGAGGGATGGCTCGGCGGCATCGACGAGTCGATCGCGATGCTCAAGCTCGCGGTCGACGACTGGACTACGCTGACCGTGCACGCGCTCTACGAAGGCGATCGATTCGAGAGCTGGGATACCGTGCTCACGATCGAAGGGCCGTACGATCAGTTCGCGCATCTCGAGACGCTGTGCCTCGGCGCACTCGGCCGGCGGACGCGCATCTGCACCAACGCGCGAGTCATCTGCGGCGCGGCGCCGTCCAAGCCGGTGATGTTCTTCGGCGCGCGCGACGACGTGCTATGGACGCAGCCGGGCGACGGCTACAGCGCGATGGTCGGCGGCGTGAAGCTCGTGTCGACCGAGGCGCAGGGCTCGCTGTTCGGCGGAAAGGCCGTCGGTACGATTCCGCACGCGCTCATCGCGGCGTTCGCCGGCGACACCGTGAAGGCGACGAAGCGCTTCTGCGAGGTCATCGAGGGCGTGGACGTCATCGCGCTCGTCGACTACGACAACGATTCGGTGAAAACGAGTCTCGACGTCGCGCGCGCGCTCGAGGATCGTTTGTGGGGCGTTCGACTCGATACCGCCGAGTACATGGTGGATAAGTCGGTGGTGTCGCAGATGGGCGGGTTCAAGCCCACGGGTGTGAATGCGAATCTCGTCTGGAGCGTGCGCAATGCGCTCGACGCCGAGGGGTTCGGTGACGTGAAGATCATCGTGTCGGGCGGCTTCGACGTGGCGAAGATCGCGGCGTTCGAGGAAGAGGGTGTGCCGGTGGACGCGTACGGCGTCGGCGCGGCGCTGTTCGACGGCCGGTGGGATTTCACGGCGGACATCGTTCAGGTGAATGGAAAGGCCGAGTCGAAGGCCGGGCGGCGCTCGCGGGAAAATCCACGCCTGGAAAGGGTCAAATAACATGGCCGGGATCAGACTCGACTCGACCGGCCAGATCAAGCTGAAAACGCTCGACGAAGCGTTACTTCACCTGCAGCGCATTCATGGGCTGGTCGAGCAGTACGCGATCGCGCTCAAGAACAATCAGGCGACGAGCGCATTCGTGATGAACATTCGGCGACAGCTGCCGACGCTCGCGGCGAATCTCAAGAATCAGTTCGGGATGATCTCGGACCAGGTGGTCGCGGTCAACCTGTCGGCGAGCCGCGGCGCGAGCGAGCAGGTGCGGCTGCGCGGGTTGCGTGAGGGTGTGGCGCAGGTGAAGCAGGCGCTGGAAATCGCCATCACGCAGACGAAGGACAAGCACAAGGTCGTCGATGACGCGCATGGCGGCGCACAAGGCGGCCCGCATGCGCCGCCGAAGCGCGCAGACGGCGCGTAACCTGCTGTCGGGGAACCGCCTACGGCTGAGCCAGTGTTCGCTTGATTCAATCCGACGGCTCCGATAGGTTCCGCTTGCTATTCCAGTCACAATTCGCACCGAGCGCAATGCTATGGATGACAGTCCGTGGGCGCGCTCAGAACGCCGGTAAAAGGATTCATCATGCCTTTTCTCACCCGCCTGCGCCGGCTGGGTACCCGCAATGCGGGTGCGGCCGCGCTGACGGTCGCCCTTGCGGTGCTCAGTCTTTCACTGACCGCGTGTGGGCAGAACCATCCCGATTCGATTTTTCATCAACGAACGGACTTCAATCGGGAAGTCGATTTTCTTTTCAAGCTGATCATCTACATCGGAACGGCGGTCTTCATCTTCGTCGAGGGAATTCTCATCCTCACGTTGATCAAGTATCGCTCGCGTCCGGGGCAGGCCGCGCCTGAGCACGTGCATGGGAACACGACGCTCGAGATCGCGTGGACGGTCATTCCGCTGGTCATCCTGATCCTCATCGCGATTCCCACGGTCAAGACCATCTTCAAGACCGAAGCGAAGGCGCGTGACGATGCGTTGCAGGTCGAGGTGATCGGACACCAGTGGTGGTGGGAATTCCGTTATCCGCAGTACACCGTCGCCAACAACGGCCGCACGGATACCGTCGTCACGGCGAACGAGCTGTATCTGCCGATCGGCAAGACGGTGAACTTCACGCTCAAGTCGCGCGACGTGATCCATTCGTTCTGGGCGCCCGGTCTGGCGGGCAAGCGCGACGTGGTCACGAACCGCACGAACTACTTGTGGTACACGCCTGATTCGACGACGATGGACGTGTTCAACGGCGCGTGCGCGGAGTATTGCGGAACGAGCCACGCGAACATGCGCTTCAAGGTGTTCACGGTGTCGCAGGCGGATTTCGATAGCTGGATGGCGAACCAGAAGCTCGCCGGCGTTGGCGCGCAGGTCGCAACGGCGCCCGCGGGTGCGACTCCGGTGTTGCAGCAGCCCACGGCGCCAATGGGCAGCCAGGTCAATCCGAACGTCAATGCAAGCGGCACGTTGAACTCGCCGGCCGGCGCGCGTCAGGCCAGCCCGACGACGCCGGGTTCCGGACCGACTGGTGTGGGCGTGCCGAATGCCCCAGGCGCAGTCAATGCGAACGTCGTGCAAGCCGGGTTCGTGTCGTATCCTCGCGAAAAGATTCCGGCCTACGCCGTTCCGGGAACTCCGCTGCCGGCGGGCCTCACGTACGACGACAACCTGCTCGCGGCAGGCAACGCCGCGAATGGCGCGAAGCTCGTGTCGACCGGGATGTGCGTGGCGTGCCATACCATTCGCGGCGTTCCGACGATGGCAGCGACGGTTGGACCGAACCTGACGCACGTCGGCTCGCGCACGACGATCGCCGCGGGGTTGTATCCGAACGACGCGCAGCATCTGGCCCGCTGGGTCAAGGACGCACCCGCCATGAAGCCGGGTGTCATCATGCCGGCGCTCGGCATCGGCGAGTACGATCCGGTGACGCTCAAGGGACCGGTGAAGATTGGATTCACCGACGCCCAGGTCGCCGACATCGTCGCGTATTTGCAGTCGCTGAAATAACGAACCGCTGAATTGGAGATATAGACGAATGGCAACCGCCGCCGTCAGCCCGGCCTACGCTCACACCGGCGAATCGTCGAAGAGCGGGATCTGGAGCTGGCTCACGACCGTCGACCATAAGCGGATCGGCGCACTGTACCTCTACACTTCGCTGACGTGGTTCCTGGTCGGCGGACTCGAAGCCGTGATCATGCGCGCGCAGCTGCAGGGCCCCAACGGCCGGGTGGTTTCGGCCGAGGTGTTCAATCAGCTGTTCACGATGCACGGGACGACGATGATCTTCCTCGTCGTGATGCCGCTCTCCGCGGCGTTTTTCAATTTCCTCATTCCGCTGCAGATCGGCGCGCGCGACGTCGCGTTCCCGCGACTCAACGCGTTCAGCTACTGGGTGTATCTGTTCGGCTCGTTGTTCATGAACTCGTCGTGGCTGATCGGCTCCGCGCCGAACGGCGGATGGTTCGGCTACGTGCCGCTCACCACGCTGCCGTCGTCGCCGGGGCTCAACATCGACTTCTGGATGCTCGGCCTGCAGATCCTGGGTGTCTCCTCGCTCGCCGCGGCGTTCAACTTCATCACGACGATCATCAACATGCGCGCGCCAGGAATGAACCTGATGCGCATGCCGATGTTCACGTGGATGGCGTTCGTCGTGCAGTTCCTGCTCGTGCTGGCGTTTCCGGTCATCACGATCGCGCTCGTGTTCCTGCAGTTCGACCGCTTCTTCGGCACGAACTTCTACACCATGACCGCGGGCGCGGACCCGCTCCTCTGGCAGCACTTGTTCTGGATCTTCGGTCACCCGGAGGTCTACATCCTGATTCTGCCGGCGTTTGGTCTGGTGTCGGAGATCCTGCCGACCTTCTCGCGGAAGCCGATCTTCGGCTATCCCGTGATGGTGTATTCAGGAATTCTCATCGCGTTCCTGGGCTTCGGCGTGTGGGCGCACCACATGTTCGCGGTCGGCATGGGGCCGATCGCCGACTCGGTGTTCTCGGTGACGACGATGCTCATCGCCATTCCGACGGGCGTGAAGATCTTCAACTGGATCTTCACGATGTGGGGCGGCAACCTGCGCTTCACGACGGCGATGAAGTTCGCGATCACGCTCGTGGCGCTGTTCACGATCGGCGGCATCTCCGGCGTGATGCACGCCTCGCCGCCGGCCGACTTGCAGCAGACGGACACGTACTTCATCGTGGCGCACTTCCACTACGTGCTCGTCGCGGGCTCGCTCATGGGCCTGTGGGGCGGCATCTACTACTACTTCCCGAAGATCACGGGCCGGCTGCTGAGCGAGAAGATCGGCAACTGGCACTTCTGGATCACGTTCATCGGCGTCAACCTCACGTTCATGCCGATGCACTGGTCGGGTCTCTACGGCATGCCGCGCCGCATTTACCAGTACGATCATGGGCAGGGTTGGGACACGTACAACCTGATGAGCTCCATCGGCGCCTACATCCAGGCGTTGGCCGGAATCATCTTCGCGTACAACATCTTCCGCAGCCGGAAGAGCGGTGAGATCGCGGGCAACGATCCGTGGGGCGCACCGTCGCTCGAGTGGTCCATTCCCTCGCCGCCGCCCGAGTACAACTTCGCGGTGATTCCGACCGTGACGTCGCGCTATCCGCTGTGGGACGTGAAGTCGCCGGAGCTGACGGCCGAGGTGCCGCACAGCAAGCATGGCGACGAGCGCAACGATATTTCCGTTGGCGGCAAGCACGTCGGCGCGTTCCACGATCACATGAGCGCCGGCACGCCGGAAGGCGGTATCAACCCGAACGCCAAGCAGGCGTCGACGAAGGTCTCGATCAAGACGGCCGAAGAGCTCGGAATTCCGATGCCGTATCCGACGATCAAGCCGCTCTTCGCCGCGCTGTTCATGACGCTGATGTTCGGCAGCCTTCTGCTGATCCACAAGGATCAGCTGCACGTCGCGGTCGCGCTCGTGATCTCGTTCGGCGCGGCCATGACGTTCACGTTGTACGGCTGGCTGACGTCGCCGCTCGAGCCGCATCTCCACTAATCCATACGCGACCAACACACTTCTCTTCTCATCGATATGGCAACCGCAGTCGCTTCACACGCACATCCCCCGACCAGCACGGGCCTGGATCATCGCAAGATCGCGATCTGGGCCTTCATCGGGTCGGAGTGCATGCTCTTCGCGTCACTCATCTCGACGTATCTGATCTACAAGGGAAAAAGCGTTGTCGGACCGTTTCCCCACGAGGCATGCGATCCGCCGGTGTGCGCCACGCACCTCAACGCAATCCTGAACATTCCCGTCACGTCGATGTCGACGTTCGTGCTGCTGATGTCGTCGTTGGCGATGGTGCTCGCGCTCGCCGCCGTGGAGAACCGCGGGAAGCCGGGCTACGAAGGCGTCCTCGGCAACTCGAAGCTGTGGCTCGCCGTGACCGCGCTGCTCGGCACGACCTTTCTCGGCTTTCAGGCGTTCGAGTTCACGTCGTTCGTGCACGAAGGGCTGACCATTCGCACGAACCTCTTCGGCTCGTCGTTCTTCACGCTCACCGGTTTTCACGGCGCGCACGTGACGGCGGGTGTGCTCTGGCTGTTGACGCTCCTCGCGATCGACATCAAGCGCGGTCTCGAGCCCAAGGATGCGCTGCTCGTCGACATCTCGGCGTTGTACTGGCACTTCGTCGACGTGGTGTGGATCGCGATCTTCACGCTCGTCTATCTCATCAAGTAAAAAAAATGGCAGATCATCACGATACGTTCACCCACACCAACGCCGACATCGACGTCCACGCGATGGGCGAGGTGCACGAGCACCCCACGTGGCGGGAATACAAGTGGGTCGCGCTCATCCTCACCGTCATCACCGTCGGCGAGGTGTGGGTCTACTACACGCCGCTTCAGAATTCGCCGGTCTTCGTGCCGCTGCTGCTCATCATGTCGGCGGTGAAGTTCGCGATCGTCGTGTTGTTCTACATGCACCTCAAGTACGACCACAAGCTCTTCAAGGCGCTGTTCACCGGCCCGCTGATCATCGCGATGTCGACGCTCGTCGCCCTGCTCTTCCTCTTCTCGAAGTTCGGACACGGGTGAGCGAGGTGCTTCGATGGTGATGTCCCTCGCGCTGCTGCACGCGGGCGCGCAGGTAGGCTGGACGGCGTTTTCGGTCCATCCCAGCACGGTTGTCGGAATCGCGGGACTGGCCGGCGTGTACGAATACGCGAAACGGGAAACGGGAACCGGTTCCCGTTTCCCGTTCTATTTGTCGCTGGCGCTGATGTTCTTCTCGCTCAACGGCCCGCTGCACGACCTGAGCGATTCGTATCTCTTCAGCGCGCACATGCTGCAGCACCTCCTGCTGGCGTTCGCGATCGCGCCGCTGATGATCATGGGTGTGTCCGGCGACATGCTGCGTCCGACGCTGCGTGTGCGCGCGGTGCGCATCGCGGCGGAGTGGCTGACTCGCCCCACACATGCGTTCGCGATCTTCACCGTCGTCGTCTCGGCGTGGCACCTGCCCCCGATGTACAACTACGCGCTGGCGCATCACGATATTCACATCGTGCAGCACCTGATGTTTCTGGCCGCGTCGGTGATCATGTGGTGGCCCGTGCTGAGTCCCCTGCCCGAGCTGCCGCGCCTGAGTTATCCGGGGCAGATGCTCTATCTGTTCCTGTTGACCATCCCCATGGCGATCGTCGCGGTATACATCACCTACGCGGACACCGTGCTGTATCCGATGTACGCCAGTGCCCCGCGGGTGTGGGGCATCACGCCGATGAACGATCAGCTGTATGGCGGCCTGCTCATGTGGATTCCCGGCGGGCTGTATTTCTACACGATCATCTCGATCGTCTTCTACCGGTGGCAGATGGCCGGCGCGGAAGATTCCCGCGAGGCGGCACAGGTAGGCTGGGCGGCGCGGTAGGCTGGGTTCCCGCCCGCTTCTTGCACCTGTGCAGGCTGTACCGTGTAAACCCTGCGATAACGTGTGGAACGAGCGTAACGTGCGAAATATGAAATACATGGCCCGGCTGGCAGCGCTGGGGCTGCTGGCGGTCGCCTCTGCGTCTTCGGTTTCCGGCGCGCAACGCGCCCCCAAGAAAAAGTCCACTCCGGTTCGCCGAGCGGCGGCGAAAGACACGCGGCCCGCACAGCCGGCGTGGTCGACGCCCAGCGGTGCATCGGCGCTCGCGAGCGCGGTTGGCGGGGCGCTCGCCGGACACACGCGCGGCGGCGAGTGGGGCGCGATCATCGTGTCGCTGACGCGCGGCGACACGCTGTTCGCCGAGAATGCCGATGCGATGATGCAACCCGCGTCGACCATGAAGATGTACACGTCGGCCGTGACGCTCGATCACTTCGGTCCCGACTATACGTTCCGCACGCCGGTGTTACGCGATGGCGCCGTGAGCGCGGACGGCACGCTCAACGGCAATCTGTATCTCAAGGGCGTCGGCGATCCGTCGATGAGCTCGCGGTTCTGGCACGACGAATCGCCGATGGACGCGCTCGCGAAGGAGGTCGTGGCGGCGGGCATCAAGCACGTCACGGGCGATCTGGTCGGCGACGCGACGGCATTCGACGACAAGCTCATTCCCGACGGTTGGAAGACCAGCTACCTCGGCGCCGCGTACGCGGCGCGCGTGTCGGCCCTCTCGCTCAATGAGAATCTCGTGTGGGTGGTGGTACAGCCGGACGGGCGCAAAGCGTCGGTGACGCTCGATCCGGCGTCGACGACCATTCCGCTCGAAAGCTCGGTGACCACCGGCGGCGGCTCTGGCGGCCGCATCAGCGCGGCGCGCCAACCCGACGGTTCCATCAAAGTTCGTGGATCGATCGGAGCGAGCTCGGGCCCGCTCAAGTATTCGCTCGTCGTCGACAATCCGGCGCTGTTCACCACCGGCGCGCTGCGCGCCGCGTTGCAGAAGGCCGGCGTGACGATCGACGGCCAGACGCGCCTTGCCGCCACGCCCGCGAACGCGACCCAGGTCGCGGCGATCTCGTCGCCGCCGCTCGCGCAGATCATCGGCGAGATGGATCGCGAGAGCATCAACATCGTCGCCGAGTTGTTGTTCCGCGCCACGGCGCACGATGCGCTCAGGCAGCAAGGCTCGGCGGAGACCGGTCTCGCCAACCTGCGCGAGTTTCTCTCCAAGAAAGTCGGCATGCCGGGAAGTGTCGTGGACGTGTCCGACGGCAGCGGCCTTTCGCTCAACGATTCGGTCACCGCGCGCTCGATGGTCCGCCTGCTCGGATACGTGCACAATGCGCCGTGGGGACCGGTGTTCCATGCGGCGCTGCCGGTGGAAGGCGAGTCCGGCACGCTCAAGCGGCACGGCAAGGGCGCGCCGTCGCGTGGAAACCTGCATGCCAAGACTGGTACGACGAATACAGTCGCGGCGCTCGGCGGGTACGTCACGGCGAAGAACGGCGAAGTGCTCGCGTTCTCGCTGATCTACAACGGCGCGGACCGCTGGAACGCCAAGGCCGCGATGGATCAGATCGGCGCGACCATGGCGGAGTTTGTAAGAGACTAATTACGATTCTTTAATGTCGATGCCGCGCTTCCGCAGCTCGGCGACGTAGAGCTCCGGCGGCACGCACTCGTCCGGCGTATGGACCCCGGGCGGCTGAATCTGGCGGCGCACCTGCATCAAGCCCGTGATCGACAGCGAGTAGCCGGTCGTGCGCATCATGGCGCTGATCTCGCGCTTCTCGTCGTAGCGGTCGACGAGATCGAACTCCTTCGTCGCGGGCTTGCCATCCTTCGTCCCGCGCACGATGACGCGCAGCGCCACGAGATCGTGGCCCTTCGGCTTCCGCAGCTTCGGCTGCACCGAGGCGATGAACAAGTCGCGGGGCACGACCTTCGTGCCTTTCACGTCGATCGGACTATTGTCGAGCAAGCCCATCTCGCGCACCGCGGCCATCAAGTACGCGTGCCCCGGATAGCGCAGCGTCTTGTACTCCATCGTCGGAATCTTGCCCTCGTACCGAAACGCCATCGTCGACAGGCCGCCCGCCGTATGGAACGCCTCGAGCTCGGCGAAATCGAACGTCACCGGCTCGATCTCGGAGAGCGCCTTCACCTGCGTGCGTTTCGAGTTCCGTAATACCCACGACAGCGTCGTGTAGTAGTCGAGCGCGCCCTCGAGCGAATAGACGAGCATGTAGTTGAGCGGCGGCTCCGGATGCTGCGGCAACCCACCAACGAAGATCTTCACCGACTCCACGGAGTCGAGCTGCCGAATGCCGTACTCCGAGAGAATGTTCACCATGCCTGGCGCCAGCCCGCAGTCCGGCACCACCGTGATGTTCTTTCGCTTTGCCTCGGCGTCGAGCTCCTTCTGCTTGAACACGATCTCGGTGTTGCCGCCAAGATCGCAGAAGTGGACGCCGGCCTGCACCGCGAGACGGGCCAGGTCGTAATTGAAGTAGTACGGAATGGCGCTCATCACCGCGTCGCACTGGCGCATGGCACCAAGCACGGCACTCTCGTCGCGCACGTCGAGCGTGGTGGGCAGCAGCCGCGGTCCCGAGTACGGCGCGAGAAACTCCGGCAGCTGGCCAATGTGCACGTCGGCCAATCGTACTTCCGTCACTTCTTTATCTTGCAGCAGGTCGTACGCGCACGCCGAACCCTGCAATCCCGCGCCAAGAACGAGCATCCGCATGAACGCGCTTCTCCAGAACAGCGAGTGGTGAGTGGGTTGAACAAAAAGCTATCAGGTACCCATCCGACCCGTCACCTGCCGCCCGTGCACGATCCTCGCACTGCCTCGACTCCATGACGACGAACGACCACGACTCCGATTGGCGGCGCCACCTGATCGACGACAATGAGGGAATCGCCCGCGTGCTCGGCGGCACCAAGCGCATCGCGGTGCTGGGCATCAAGGTCGATCCCGATCAGCCCGCGCACTACGTCCCGGAATACGCGCAACAAACGGGACACGAGATCGTGCCCGTTCCCGTGTATTTCCCCGACGTCACCGAGATTCTCGGCGAGAAGGTCTATCGCAAAGTCGCCGACGTTCCCGGCGACGTCGACATGGTGAACGTGTTCCGCCGCTCGCGCGACGTGCCTCCGCACGTCGACGACATCATCGCCAAGCATCCCAA
Organism: Gemmatimonadaceae bacterium; assembly: GCA_035606695.1. NCBI lineage: Bacteria > Pseudomonadati > Gemmatimonadota > Gemmatimonadia > Gemmatimonadales > Gemmatimonadaceae > Gemmatimonadaceae bacterium. Next base: position 129,580 of record DATNEW010000028.1, on the reverse strand, counting down.
GTCGGTCTGGCTCCAGCTCGGCATTCGCAACGATGAGGCGGCCGAGCGGCTCGCGCGCGCCGGAATCGACGTCGTGCAGGACAGGTGTCTCATGGTCGAGATGAGACGGCGCGGAAAATAGCCCCGCTACTCGACGACGATCTGTCCGTGCCGCAGATCGAGCGTCCACCGACGCTCTTTCAGCATGGATGACACCTGCGGCAGCCGCAGCGGCACCCAGCCGCCAGCTCGCGCCATCTCGAGCTCGCCGGCGGATTTCATGATGGCGAGCCGCGTCCCATTCGTCGAGCGAAGCGACGTCGCGCCGATGCGCAGCAACATGCGATCCGCCGCCGGATCGAACGTCGGCGTGAATCGCGCGAGAAACTCGAGACTCACGCTTCCGTCGACGCCCGCGGGTGGCGACTCGACCGTCACCGGAAAGTTCGTCAGGGTGACACGGCTCAGGCCGATGGAATCTGCGGCCGCAACCGCCGACCGCGCGGCGCTCGCAGGAAACCGTCGCAGCTTCACCGACGTCGAGACAGCCTCCGATACACTGATTCCATTTCCACTCGAACGAATCGCCAGCACAACCGGCCGGCCGTTCACACGAAGCGTGACGCTGCCGAGCGGCGACGACGATCGCGGTGCGTAGGACATGAGCACACTCGAATCGCTCGCGAGCGTTCGTGACGGATGCGCGGCGAGCCACCGCGCACGATCACGCTCGGCCGGCGACAAGGTCCCCGCGGGCAACGACAGCAACTGTGGATACTGCTCGAGCTCGTCATACATCGGTGCGAGGATCGGCCCCGCGGCCGACGGTGCCAAGCCAAACTGAACCGCTTCCTCGACGAGCGTCACGGCAATGCGCGTCGCGCCGCGCGACTCGAGATAGCGGCCCAGTGCGAGTCGCGCCTGCGGGTCATGCGGATGTGCGCGCGCCGCGGCATAGTACAGCGACTCGGCTTGCTGAATCGCGCCGCGCTGGATCAGCGAGTCAGCGAGGCGCAGCGACTGAGCGCCTGCGACCGCCGCGCTCGCTGCGGTCGCTGCACTCGAGATGCACGACACAACGATTGTACGAAGCCAACGACTCATCGGGGACTCACGTGCAGCGCGGCGAGCAGCTCGACGTCCGGATCGAGCACCACGGCCGACGGCGCCGTGGAAAGGGGAACGCGGACCTGCACGGCGCCCGCCGTAGCCGACAGCTGCGCGACCGCGCGGTGCGACGCTCCCGTTGAATCGACGACCGCGATGGTGAGAGGAAACTGATACGCGCCGAACCGGCTGTCCTGCCGCACGGTGATCGAGGTTTCGTGCGTTGCAGCGTCGTACGCCCACGTCGCGGTGACGGTCGGATATCCCGGCCGCCGGAGCCACTGATCGAAGAACCATTGCAGCCGCTGCTTCGACGCGCGCTCCATCTCGGCTTGCAGATCATCGGTGACCGCGGTCGCGCCCTTGTGACGCACATAGTATCCGCGCAAGGCTTCGTAAAACGCCCGCTCGCCGACTTGCTTGCGCAGCATGTGCAGCACGAAGCCGCCCTTTTCGTAGCTGTTGCGATTGAGTAGCGCGAGATAGTTCGTCTCGGTGCTGTCGATCACCGGACGGTGCGTGACCGCGGTGCTGTCGGCGAGCACGGTGGCGCGAATCGCCGCCATGTTCGCGCGAAATGCGCTGTCGCCTGATGCGGCGCGCCGCCACAACGCCGCGAAGTAGGTGGCGAAACCTTCCGACAGCCACAGATGCGACCAATCACGCTCGGTGACCGCGTCGCCAAACCATTGATGCGCCGTCTCGTGCGCGATCAACGCGTCGGTCATCGTTCCGCGGCGAAAGCCGGCGTCGGCGTAGAAGATCTCGCTCGCGTTCTCCATACCGCCAAAGCGCGTCGCCGATTGCAGGTGCGCGAGCTTCTCGTACGGAAACGGCCCGACGAGCGACGCGAAGAAACCAACGATCTCACCGGCGCGCGCGAACGGCCCTGGCAGAAACGAGCGCTGCTCCGGCGCGACGTACACCATCTGCGGCACGCACCGCTGCCGTTCGGCGAGTCCACACGCCGTCTCGCCGAGATCGTACATCACGAGCGGCGCGGCGGCGATCACCATGAGATACACCGGAATCGGCCTCGCCTCGCGCCACACCGTTTCCGTGCGATCGCCGCCGAGCGGCTTGCTGGAAATCAAGCGACCGTTGGCAACGACGGTGCGTGATGAAGGCGCGCGCACGCGCCACGTCACCGTCGCCTTGTCGCTCGGATGATCGATGCTCGGAATCCAGTGCCGCGCACGATTCGGCCAGTTGTCGCCGAAGTACGTCCATCGCCCGGCCGAGTCGCGCCGAACGATCAAGCCGTCCTTCACGGCGCCCGAATAGTCGACCGACACGAGCATCGTCTTCGGGCGGCTCGGCACCGAAATGCGAATCGTCTCAGCGGTGCGATTGAACTTCACCGCGTGACCGTCCACCGTCACCGCGTTCACGCCGAGGTCGAGCAGATCGAGAACGAGCGTGTCGGCCTTGCCCGCGCGCGAGACGGTGAGCGTCGCGTTGCCGTGTATGGTCGCGCCGGAATCCGGCAGATCGAGCGTCAGCGCGTAATCGGCGACGTCAAAGTCGGGGCGATAGGGGCGCGGCGACTGGGCCTGGAGCGCGGAGGTCGCCGCGATGCCGGCACACAGCGCCGCGGTGACGAGATGTCTGACGGCGATCACCGGCCGAAGAGTTTCCCGAGCAGCCCGTCGCCGCCGTTCGATTCACCGGAGCCGCCCTTCCCTTCGCTCGCCGCCGCCGCGAACGCATCGGAGAACTCGATGGTGCTCTGAAAGCGTTCGTCGGGATTGCGCGCCATCGCCTTGAGCAGCACGCGCTCCACCGACTCGGGAAAGTCGAGATCGGGGCGCATTTTTCGGAGCGGCGTCGGATCGCTGCGCAGGCGCGCGATCATCAACTCCTGCTGCGTCCGCCCCTGGAACGGCAGCTTGCTCGTTAGCATCTCGTACGTCATGAGCGCGAGCGAGTAGATGTCCGTGCGCGCATCGAGTGGCTTTCCCCTCAACTGTTCAGGGGACATGAACTCCGGCGTCCCCAGGATGATTCCCGTCGCCGTCAGCTTCTGCAGCTCCGCGCCCGCCTTGCGCTCCTTCGCGAGACCAAAATCCATGACGACCGCGATGTCGCGGCCCTCGCGCCGGCAGACCATGATGTTCTCGGGCTTGAGATCGCGATGCACGATCTTGAGCTCGTGCGCCACGTTCAGCCCGATCGCCATGTCGCGCACGAGCGGCACTGCGTCGGCCAGTGAGATCTGCCCCAGGCGATTCGTGCGATCGGCGAGGATCTCACCATCGACGAACGGCATCACGACGTACACGAGCCCGTCCTCGGTCTCGCCAAGGCGAATGATGTGACAGACGTTCGGATGCGCCAGCCGCATGCCGAGGCTCGCTTCACGGCGAAGCCGCGCCATCGCATTCGCGTCTTGCGAGAGTGCGGCTGAAAGAACCTTGATCGCGTATCGCTCACGAGTCGACACATCGGTGGCGAGATACACGAACGACATGCCGCCTTCGCCGATTTTCCGCTCGACGAGATACCGGCCCTGCAACGTCTTGCCCGCGAGACTGGCGTGCGTCACCGCGGGCGCGGAACCTTCGCCACGCTGCAACGCCGACGTCGAGCGGGGCGTGTCGGTCGCCGTTGCGACCGGTGCCCCCGGCGTGGCCGACGCGAGCAGGCGGGTGCCGTCGCGCGTACAGAAGCGCGCGTCAGCGGGATAGATCGTGCCGCAGGTCGGGCAACGGGGCATCAGGCACGCACCTGGTTGCGTCCACCGGACTTCGCGCGATACAACGCTTCGTCGGCGCGCGCGAACAAGTCCTCAGTCGATGTGATGCGAGGGGAAGGAAAGGTGGCGATTCCGATGCTCACGGTCAAATGCACCGGCCGATCGACGCTGACGTCGAACGCCTGCCCTTCAATGCGCTCCCGCAACCGCTCGGCGAAGATCGTGGCGCCGTCGTTCGACGTCTCGGGCAGGATGACGACGAATTCCTCGCCGCCATACCGCGCGACGACGTCGACTTTGCGCACCGCGTCCTCGAGCAGGGCGCCCAGCTGCCGCAATACGCTGTCGCCGGCCAGATGGCCCGCGGTATCGTTGATCTGCTTGAAGTGGTCGACGTCGAGCAGCAGCAGCGTGAGCGCCGACTCGAACCGCCGCGCCCGATCGACCTCGGCCGTCAGCCGATCGAGCAGCGCTCGGCGGTTGAGCACCCGCGTCAGCGGATCCGTCGTCGCCAGCGCCTCGAGGCGGCGATTGTCGGCCCGCGTCGTCTCGAGCGCCTGCGCGCGGCGAATCGCGGCGACGGCGGCGCGGATGACGACGTCTGCGAAATCGACGTCTTCCGTCGTGAGACTGCGCTCGCTGCGATCGGTGCGCAGGAACAGCGCCCCGGCGCGCCAGCGGTCGATCGAGAACGGAATCGTCGCGACGGAACGAATGTCGATCGATTTCCCTTCCTGCGCCCACAGTTCGCGCATGCCCGCGAACAGCGGATGGAGCCGGGCATCCTCGACCAGCACGGGCCGTTCCGACTCGAGCGCCGCCGTGATCTCCGGATACTGATCCAGCCTGATCTCGACGTCGTGAATTGAAGAATCCTCATGGGCTGCCGCGACCGTGCCGACGAGATCCCCCGGCCGCGCGAGCACGACCGAGCAATGCGAGATCTCCAACGCACGCGCCACGCGCCGCGCGAGAATGCGGTAGATCTCGGTGGCCGACAGCTCGCCCGTGACCTCGTGCAGAATGTCCACGAGCCGGCGGTTGCTCATGGCATCCTCCCGCGCGCGTTCCAGCTCGGCCGCGGTGTCCTTGAGCGCGGCGCGCGCCGCGCGCAGTTGGCCGCTGGCGCGGAGCTGCGTGCGAATACGGCCCAGGAGCTCGGGCACGCGATAGGGCTTGCTCACGCAATCGTCCACGCCCCACGGCAGGCCGGAGCCGCCGTCTTCGATCGCCGCCCACGGCGCCGTAACGATGACGCGAACGTCGTGAAAGCGGTTGTCGCTGCGCAGTTGTCCGAGAATGGCGCCGTCGCGCTGCACGACGTCGCCGTCGAGCAGGATCAGGTCCGGCGGGACACGCGTGAGCGCGGCGAACAACTCATCGCGCCCGGAGACTGGGCTGACGTCGTAGCCCTGCTCGCGCAACAGCCACGAAAGAGCGCCGCTGACGAACGGATCTTCCTCGGCGACAATCACTCGCCCCGGGGTTTCACCCGCCGAGGAGGCCACGAAGTCCGTCCCATTCGATGTTACCGCCACTCAACACGGCGACGGTCGGTCCCTTCGGGACGAACTTCTTCTCCAACAACGCCGCGACCGTGATCGCGCCGCTCGGTTCCACGACGAGCTTCATGCGATCGAGCAGCAATCGCATGGCGCGCGTGAGGGCATCGTCGTCGACGAGCACGACGTCGTCGAGATACTGCTGTTGGTGCGCGAACGTGACGGTTCCGATCTCGACCGCGAGCAGTCCGTCGGCCAGGCCGCCTGAATGTTCGATCTTCACCGGCTTTCCGGCGGCGCGCGCGCGGCTGAGCTTCGGCGCGGTCGTCGGCTCGACGCCGATCACGCGCGCGCGCGGCAAACGCAGCTTGATCGCCGACGCGACGCCGGCGCTGAAACCACCGCCGCCCACCGGCACCAGCACGTTCTCGACGCGCGGCAGGTCATCAGCAATCTCTAAACCCACCGTGCCCTGGCCGGCGATGATCGTCGGGTGATCGTACGGCGGAACGAGCGTGAGACCTTCTTCGCGCGTCAACTCTTCGGCCTTGCTCAGACGATCGAACGTCGTGGTGCCCGCGAGCACCACCCGCGCGCCCAACCGTTCGGCGCCGCCGCGCTTGGCGGGCGTGACGGTGGTCGGCATCACGACCGTCGCCGGAACGCCGAACAGCTTGGCGGCGAGTGCGACCGCCTGCGCGTGATTGCCCGACGACGGCGCGATCACGCCGCGCTTTCGCACCTCGGCGTCCATGCGCGAGAGAAAGTTGTACGCGCCGCGGAACTTGAACGCGCCGCCACGCTGCAGCATCTCGGGCTTGATCCATACCGGAGCGCCAACGACGTCGCTGATGGGATCGGCGGGAAGCAAGGGCGTGCGCACGGCGACGGGCGCCAACACGCGCGCCGCGGCCTCGAGGTCGCCCAGAGTGACCAGCTGTGTATCGATCAAGAGAATACTCGGTTTCGTCCGGCGGTCTTGGCCTTGTACAGGGCGTTGTCGGCTTCCTTGATCAGCATCTCCGACGAGATCGGATCGCTGCCGCGGCCGAGCGCCACGCCGATGGAGATCGTGAGTGCAATCGGCGCACCGGCGGGGCCGAAGGTGTAATCGTCCACGCGCCGGCGCAGACGTTCCGCAAAGGTCAGCGCGCCCTGCCAGCCGGTGTCGGGCAGTACGATGACGAATTCATCGCCGCCGAAGCGGGCAACGGAATCCGTGTCGCGCGCCGTCGCCTTCATGATGCCGGCGAGCTGCTGCAACACGACGTCTCCAACGGGATGTCCCTTGGAGTCGTTGATCTCCTTGAAATGATCGAGATCGATCGCCGCGACGGCGACCGACGAGCCGCGACGCCGGGCCTGCCGCAGATCGGAACGCAGCCGCGACTCGAGCGCGCGCCGATTCAGGCAACCGGTGAGCGGATCGCTGCCGATTTGTTCGGCGAGTCGGGCGTGCATCGACTGGAAGCTGCGCGCCAGCAGCGTGAGCTCGTCGGGCCACTTCTCCGCCGCGAGTTGCGGCAAGCTCGCGGCTTCACCACGTTCGACGACTTTGCAATACATGCGCAGCGCATCCATTCGCTCGCGGAAGCTGCCGAACGTGTAGACGAGCACCGTGCTGATGAGCGCGTAGAGCGTGAAGTTGAACGCGACGCCAAGGCCGGTCGGATGCGGGCCGGTCACGTACGGCGGCACCAGCAGTGCGAACACCAGGTACGCGACGCCCGTGAGACCGGCGGCGAGCAACCCGTGGCGACGGCCGAAATAGAACACGCCGAGCTGCATCGACAGGAAGCCGAACAGCAAAATGCGATGGAACTGCGCCGGCGGGCTGGTGAGATACACCAGACCGGCAAGCGTGATGACGTCCGTGCCAAGCAGCAGCGCCGGGAACCACGACTGTGCGATGCGTCCCGCTTTGTGGCGCAGAATCCACGACGTCGACATGACGACGCCGACGTACGATGCCGAGAGCAGCGCGAGCGGCAACAGCGCCGACTGTACGTTGGAGCCAAGCACCAACGACAACAGCACCATGGCGCCGAGTGCGAGATATCGCACCCAGCGTTGCCAGAGCAGCACCTCGCAGCGGAGGTTTGCTTGCTCGGCAAGCAGCGCCTCCCCGAGCTCCACGGACACCATGGGGAGCTCCTGGGTGACCCTCATCGTGGACGGCGCGAGGGGCACGGTAGGCGACACTTCTCGTTCGGCGCGGACTGAGGAAGACATCGGCAGTTACGAAACGGGACCTAAGCTACAAGAGAACGCGCGGGGCGGAAAGATTTACATCGGGAACGATGTGTTACAGAGGGGCGGTTTGGCGGGACGGAGTGTCTCGCGTGGGCCTTCTACCACGGACAACATCGGACAGCCACGGACGGGCCGGAGACAGCGGAAAAGAGTTGACGGCAGTTCCGCCGTCTCCGTGCCGGTCCGCTCTTGTCCGAATGAGTCCGTGGTTCTTTTGTTTTGAGCGCGGACAAAAGAAAAGAGGGGCCGATGCCTATCGACATCGACCCCTCTTCGCTCGGTATGCAATTGAACTATTCCTCGTCGTCCCCTTCCGGGCCCACGGTCGCCGGCTCGGCGATGTCGTCGCCGGCCTCGGACTCGTCGTCCGGCACGACCCGCGCGACGTCCATCACCAGATCGTCGTTGTCCAGGTTGACGAGCTTCACGCCCTGCGTGTTGCGGCCCGCGACGCGGATACCCTTCACCGGCATCCGGATGGCGACGCCGTGTTTGGTGATGAGCATGAGCTCATCGTCCGGCAGGACCTCCATGAGCGAAACCGCGTCCCCGGTCTTGTCGGTGCGATGCACGGTGATGATCCCCTTTCCGCCGCGCTTCTGAACGCGGTATTCGTCGATCGGCGAGCACTTGCCGAGTCCCTTCTCGGTGACGACCAGCAGGTTGGCTTCGCGCTTGATGACCACCATGCCGACGACCTGGTCGCGGGCGCCGAGCTCGATGCCTTTCACGCCCGTGGTGTCGCGGCCCATCTCGCGCACGTCCTGCTCGTGAAAGCGAATCGAGAGGCCGTGACGCGTCGCAAGCACGATGTCGTTCGTGCCCGTGGTCACTTGCACGTCGATCAGTTCGTCGTCGTCCTCGATCTTGATCGCCTTGATGCCGTTGGTGCGCACATTTGAATACTGTGACAGCGCGGTCTTCTTCACCGTGCCGTTCTTGGTGGCGAACAGCAGGAACTGATCGTCGGGGAAGTCGCGCACGGTCACGATCGCCGACACGTTCGTATCGGGCGTCACGTTGATCATGTTGATGATCGGCTTGCCTTTCGCGGCGCGGCCCGCCTGCGGGATCTCGTGCACCTTGAGCCAGAAGCAGCGGCCGTCGTCGGTGAACACGAGCACGTAGTCGTGCGTCGACGCGACGAAGAGATGCTCGACGAAATCCTCTTCCTTCAACGTCGCGCCGTTGTTGCCGCGTCCGCCGCGGCGCTGCTTCTTGTACGTCGAGACCGACGTGCGCTTGATGTAGCCCGAGTGGGAGATGGTGACGACCATCTCTTCTTCGGCGATCAGGTCTTCGATCGTGAACTCGCCTTCGTCGCTCGTGATCTCCGTGCGGCGCTCGTCGCCGTACTTCTTCGCGATGGTCTGCAGCTCGTCCTTGAGCACGGCCATGCGCTTGTCCTTCGACTCGAGCAGCGCGCGCAGCTCCTTGATCATCCCGCGGACTTCCTTGAGCTCCTCTTCCAGCTTTTCGATCTCGAGGCCCGTGAGCTTCGCGAGCCGCATGTTGAGGATCGCTTCCGCCTGCCGCTCGGACAGCTTGAACCGCTTCTGCAGCTGCGCATTCGCCGTCGGCGTGTCTTCAGCCTTGCGAATGACCTTGATCACTTCGTCGATGTTGTCGACGGCGATCTTGAGGCCTTCGAGGATGTGCTCGCGCTCGAGCGCCTTGTCGAGATCGAACTGCGTCCGGCGGACGATGATCTCGTGGCGGTGCTTGATGTAGTGCTCGAGCGCCTCCTTGAGCGGCATGATCTTCGGCACGAGACTGCGCGTGCGCTCGTCGGGGACGAGCGCGAGCATGATCACGCCGAAGGTCGACTGCATCGCGGTGTGCTTGTACAGCTGATTGAGCACCACGCGCGGAATCGCATCGCGCTTCAGCTCGATGACGATGCGCATGCCGTCCTTGTCGGACTCGTTGCGCAGGTCCGAGATGCCCTCGAGCTTCTTGTCGCGCACGAGCTCCGCGATGTTCTCGATGAGCTTCGCGCTGTTGACCTGATACGGAATTTCGGTGACGACGATCTGCGACTTGTTCGAGGACTCCTTCTCCTCGATCACCGCGCGCGCGCGCATGACGATGCGGCCGCGGCCCGTCTCCTGATAATCCTTGATGCCGGCGCGGCCGTAGATGTAGCCGCCGGTCGGAAAGTCGGGTCCCTTGATGTGCTTGCGAATGTCGCCGAACGTCGCGTCCGGATTGTCGATCAGATGGACGATGGCGTTGACGACTTCGCGCAGGTTGTGCGGCGGAATGTTCGTCGCCATGCCGACCGCGATGCCCGACGAACCGTTGACGACCAGATTCGGAATGCCCGCCGGCAAGACCGACGGCTCATGGTCGTGATCGTCGAAGTTGGGCACGAAGTCGACGGTGTTCTTGTCGAGATCCGTGACCATCTCCATGGCGATCGGCATCAACCGCGCTTCGGTGTAGCGATACGCCGCCGGCGGATCGCCTTCGACGGAGCCGTAGTTGCCCTGACCGTCGATGAGCGGATAGCGCAGCGAGAATTCCTGCACCATGCGCACGAGCGCGTCGTACACGCTGGAGTCGCCGTGCGGGTGATACTTGCCAAGCACGTCGCCGACGACCGTCGCCGATTTCTTGTACGGGCGACCAGGAACGAGCCCCGTGTCGAACATCGAGTACAGCACGCGGCGATGCACCGGCTTGAGCCCGTCGCGCACGTCGGGCAGCGCACGCGACACGATGACGGACATCGAGTAGTTGATGAACGACTCTTTGATCTCGTCGTCGATCAAGCGCGGAAGAATGCGTTCACGGTTGTTTGGAGCAGTCATTTTCGGAGGGCGGTCGGCGACAGAATACGGCTATTCGCACGCGGATGAACGACACGCGTGAGGGGCCGAAAAGGAGACGTTCCGAGACGCTGAAATCTACCGGAATTCAGGGCGAAAAGCAACCGAAAATCTGGTATGTAAGTTGTTTATTGACAACAACTTACGTAGGTCACATTTCTGATCTGCCCACATCGTCTCCGCGCGTTCGAATGGATTCGAGAATTCCAAAAAAAATTCAGCACGGACTGTGAACCGCGACATGCACGGACAGGCACGGACACGGCGTTGACCGTCAACGGCCGTTGACAGCAGTTCACGCTGTCTCCGTGCCTGTCCGTGGTCGTCCGGCGTTCATCCGTGGTAGGCCTTTTTCTTTCCGTTTCCCGCGCGACACCCTCTCCGAGCGCGAGGACTCAAACGGGCTGCGGCGGTTCCCCTGATTGATCGCCCGGCGGCGTATGCTTCCGCACATGGCGCTCGTGCTCCGCCCGCTCCTCGGCATCCAGCTCGGCCTCCGCCTGCGCCTCGAGCTGCGCCTCGCGCGCCATCGCCTCCGCGCGCTCGCTCTTGTACCGCTCGTACCACTCGCGCGTGATCTCGCCCGCCAGCTCGCGATTGCCTAAGCCAAACGACAGCGCGAGCGCGAGCGCGATGGCGCCGAACAGAATCGCGAACGCCGTCGTCACGATGTCCGTCGCGATCCCCAGCTCCTGCAGCGCCATGAAGATCGCCAGCAGCAGGACGCCGCCGCGCCCGATGCGCGCGAGCGATTTGCCGCCATGCACACCGCCCGCCGACGCCGCGATCAACCCGCCGACGAATCCGCCGAGGACGATGCCGACCAGAATGATCACGATGGCCGCGATCACGCTCGGGATATAGCTCACCAGCGTCGACACCACGTTCGCCAGCGAGTCGAGTCCCAGCGCATTCGCGGCGAGGAGAATCACCGTGAACATCACCAGCCAGAACACGAGATTCGCCAGCACGCGCGTCGGATTCACGTGCGTGCCCGAGCGCTCCACCGCCTGGATCACTCCGCCGCGCTCGAGCAGATGATTCAGCCGGATGCGACGCAGCAAACGCTCGACGAGCTTCTCCAGCACCTTGGCGAGGAGATAGCCCGCGAACAGGATGACCAACGCGCCGACGAGCGCGGGCAGCGTTTGACCGAACACTTCGCCCAGGCTGCGCTGGAAGCGGTCGCTGAAGTTCGTCGTGTCCGGCTGTTGCATGAACGTCGTGAGCATGGTGATCATGGTGAGCATCAATCTATCGCCCCATTCCCTACGTGCGCGTCCCGCGCTTGACGTCGAAGATGACGCTGCGACGGCACGCTGGACAGATCAGCCACTCCCGCTTGCGCGCGTACCCCAGCCCGAACGATCCGCCGCCGATGCTTCGCGCCGTCAGCGTCGTGCCGTCGCGCGGACACTTGGGCGCGTCGCCCTTGGCGTACGCGTCGCGAACGGCGCGTTCCTCGGCGGGCTCGTACCGCGCGTGCTCCTCGGTCACGATACGCGCACCACGATCTTGCCGAACTGCGCGGCGCTTTGCAGGCGCTCCATCGCGGCGCGGCCATGCTCGAGATTGAACACGCAGTCGATGACCGGCTGCAATCGCCCAGCGCGAAAGTGCTCGGCGATCGCGTCGAACTCGGCATCGTTCCCCATCGTGGACCCGAGGATGGACCACTGATTCCAGAACAGCCGACGCACGTCGGTTTCGACGATCGGGCCCGACGTCGCACCGCACGTCACCAGGCGGCCGCGCCGGCCCAGCGCTTGTAGCGATGCATTCCACGTCGCTTCGCCGACGTTGTCGACGACGACATCCATGCCGCGCTTTTTCGTTCGATCGCGAATCGCGCGCGCGACGTCGACCTTCGTGCGATCGAGCAGCTCGTGAGCCCCGAGCTCGGCGGCGCGACGCAGTTTCTCGGCGCTGCTCGACACGACCCACGCTCGCGCACCGATCAGTTTGCAGATCTGGAGCGCCGCGAGTGCCACACCGCCGCCGATTCCCCAGATGAGCACATCTTCACCGGCACGCAGCTGGGCGCGCGTCACGAGCATGCGCCACGCCGTCAGTGTCGCGAGCGTAAATGCCGCGGCGAGCTCGGACGACGTGCCGGCCGGGATCGCGCGCACGTTGGCCGCCGGCACCACGACGTACTCGGCCATCGTGCCCGGGAGATGTTCGCCGAGCAGCGCAAAGCGCGGGCAGAGGGGCTGTTCGCCCGCCAGGCAGTACTCGCACGTGCGATCGCTGATGCCGGGGTTGACGATGACATGATCGCCTTCGGAAAGGCCCGAGACGTCGGTGCCGACCTGGTCGATGACGCCGCTGGCGTCCGCGCCGAGGATCCACGGCGGCGTGATGTTGACGCCGGGCAGCCCGGACACGACGAACAAGTCCAGGTGATTCAACGCAGCCGCGCTGACGCGAATGCGAACGTCGGTTGGCCGGGACAACTCTGGAATGGGCAGTTCGTCGCGGTAGTCGACGCGATCGAGGGTGCCGTGACTGGAGATCGTCAGCGCGCGCAAGAGAACGACGGGAACGGCAAAGGTGATTCGAGCCCGGTGTATATTGTCAAACTGAAGTTAGGCGGGCCTTTGGCCCCGGGTCCACGGTCGCCCGTTGGTGTCCCGTTCGGCAATTCCCGAGCATTCCCGGCTTTCTCGCATGACGTCCATCAAAGTTCCGCCGCTTGGCGAATCGATCACGGAAGCCACGGTCTCGCGCTGGTTGAAGAAAGAGGGCGATGCGGTGGCGCCCGGCGATACGTTGGTCGAGCTCGAGACCGACAAGATCACCGTCGAGGTGCCGGCGATGAGCTCTGGCGTGCTCACGAAGCGTGCGCATGCGGAAGGCGATGTGGTGAAGGTGGATGATTTGCTGGCGGAGATTGATGAGGCGGGCGTCGGGGCGTCGACGCCGGGCGTCGAGGCGTCGGGACGTCGAGGCGTCGAGGCGACTGCAAATGCGCCCGCCGCAGCGAAAGCCGAGCCGACGCCTGCACCGGCGAGTGTGCCCCGGCAAACTGAGGTTCGCGCCTCGCCGGCCGCACAACGCGTTGCAGCCGAGACCGGTGCGGATTTGTCAAAGGTTCAAGGAACGGGACGTGGTGGCGTCGTCAGCAAGCCGGATGTCATCGAGCAATCGGCCAAGCCGGCACCGCAACCGTCTGCGCCAACGACGACACCCGCGCCTTCGGCCCCGCCCTCCCCGACGCCCCGGCGCTCAGACGCCTCGACGCCCGCCGCTTCTCGCGAAACCCGCGAAAAAATGACGACGCGCCGCAAGCGCATCGCCGAACATCTGCTCGAGTCACAGCACGCCACGGCGCATCTCACGACGTTCAACGAAGTCGACATGTCGGCCGTCATGGCCGTGCGTTCGCGTCTCAAGGAACGCGTCGAGAAAGAGCACGGCGTGCGCTTGTCCTTCATGCCGTTCTTCGTGAAGGCGGCGTGCCTGGCGCTCAAGCAGTATCCGACGGTCAACGCCCAAATCGACGGCGATTCGATCGTCTATCACCACTACGTGAACATGGGCATCGCGGTCGCATCGGACGCGGGGCTCGTGGTGCCGAACGTGAAAGACGCCGATCGCAAGGGCATGCTCGACGTCTCGCGCGGCATCGATGCACTCGCCAAGCGCGCGCGCGACGGCAAGCTCGCGATGGACGATCTCACGTGCGGCACGTTCACGATCACGAACGGCGGCGTCTTCGGCTCGCTCGTCTCGACGCCGATCATCAACTATCCGCAGGTCGGCATTCTCGGGCTGCACAAGACGCAAGACCGCCCGGTGGCGATCAACGGCAAGGTCGAGATCCGCCCGATGATGTACGTCGCGCTCTCGTACGATCACCGAATCATCGACGGGCAGCAGGCGGTGCTCTTTCTCGTTCGCGTGAAGGAGCTCATGGAAGATCCGGCGTCGATGTTGGTCGATTGACGCGATGCGGGGTACTGCAATCCCGGGTGGCAACGTCGCCGCCCGGGATTTTTTTGGATCACGCACCGGAGGCTTCAATGCAGAGCGTATTGGTTCGCGCGGGTGTTGCGGCTGTTGCGGGTGTCGTCGTGGGAATCGTGTCGGCGTCCGCCGCCGCGGCGCAGGTGCGAAGCCGCGACCGCGGCTTCGAGCTTGGCGTGGACGCCGAAGTGTCGTACCAAACCGTTCATCGCGACGGCGTTACGTCGCAGCCCGATGGCACGACATCGTTCAACGTTCCGACGGGCACGGTGCGCATCGCGTTCCCGACGAGCGGTCCGGTCGCCTTTGAGATCGCCGGCAATTTCATGCATGCCAGCGCGGGCGGAGGCAGCGTCACGACGTCGCAGGTGGAGCTTGGCCTTCCGATCGCTCTCACCGACACGCGCACGTCCGCCGACTGGTTCGTGCGACCGGCGATCGGCTTGCAGTACAGTCGTTCGGGTAACCTATCCTTCAGCCGAGTCACGCTCGGCGGCGGGATCGGCCTGCGCGTCCCGGTCAGCAACGTGGTCTCCATGCGCTATGAACTGCGCGACACATATCTGACCCCGAGCAGTCACGTCTCCGGCAACGTGATCGGCTTGCTGGCGGGTGTTTCCGTGTTCACCCATTGATCGCCGGGGGAGCGGGTCGGCGCGATTAAGTTTCGCCTGACTCGCTCCTTACCAACACTCGCATGGCAGTCTCCAACACCTCATCGTCTTCCACTGCCGCCGACGTCGTCATCATCGGCGGCGGTCCCGGCGGCTACGTCGCCGCGATTCGCGCCGCGCAGCTCGGTCTCAACACCGTCTGCGTGGAGATGGACAAGACGCTCGGCGGCACGTGCGTGAACGTCGGATGCATTCCGTCGAAAGCACTGCTGCAGTCGACGGAGCATTATGAGTTCTCTAAACACTCCGCCGCCGCGCACGGCATCAAGATCGGCGGCTTGAGCCTCGATCTCGGGACGATGCTCAAGCGCAAGGACGACGTCGTCGGCCAGAACACGAAGGGCATCGAGTTCCTGTTTCGGAAGAACAAGATCACGTGGGCCAGGGGCAAAGGCACGCTCAGGCCGGGCAACGTCGTCGACGTTTCGGATGGATCGAGCTACCAGGCGAAGAACGTCATCATCGCCACGGGTTCGGTACCGATCGAACTGCCCTTCCTCAAGTTCGACGAGGAGCGCGTCCTGTCGAACGTCGGCGCGCTCGAGATTCCCGAGGTGCCGAAGCATCTCATCGTGATCGGCGGCGGCGTCATCGGCCTCGAGCTCGGGTCGGTGTGGAATCGCCTTGGCGCCAAGGTGACGGTCATCGAGCTGCTGCCCGCGATCCTTCCCGGCATGGATGACGACGTCGTCAAGGAAGCGGACAAGGTGCTGCGCAAGCAGGGCCTCGACATCCGCACCGGCACGCGCGTCACGAACGGCGGACGCACCGCCAACGGCGTGTTCGTCGACGTCGAGAAGGATGGCAAGAGCGAACGCATCGCCGGTGATTGCGTGCTCGTGTCGGTCGGACGACGGCCGGCCACGTCGGGCATCGACGCGCAGGCGCTCGGGCTCAACGTCGGCCGGCGCGGTGAGATTCTCGTCGACGATCAGATGCGCACCAACCTGCCGAACGTGTACGCGATCGGCGACTGCGTGCCCGGTCCCATGCTGGCGCACAAGGCGGAGGAAGAAGGCGTCATCGCCGCGGAAGTCATCGCGGGCCACAAGGTACACATGCACTACAAGTCGATCCCGGGCGTCGTCTACACGTGGCCGGAGATCGCGGCGGTCGGACTCACGGAACGCCAGGTGAAGGAGAGCGGCCGTGAATATCGCGCGGGCAAGTTTCCGTTCTCGGCGAACGGCCGCGCGCGCTCGATGGGCGAGACGACGGGGTTCATCAAGTTCATCGCCGACGCCAAGACCGACGAACTGCTCGGCGCGCACATGATCGGCCCCAACGTTTCCGAGCTGATCGCCGAAGTGGTCCTGGCGTTCGAGTATCGCGGATCGTCGGAGGACCTGGGCGTCACGGTGCACGCGCATCCGACGCTGTCGGAAGTCACGAAGGAAGCTGCACTGGCGACCCTCGGCCGCGCGCTGCACATCTGAGTCGTGTCCGGCTACTTCGCGCTCGACCCGCGGCCGTTGCTCCCCGAGGATACTCAGGGCACGCGCGTGTTGTTGATGGGTGCGCTCGGCGTCACGCCGTACATCGATCGCGCGCTCGAAGTATTGGAATTGGCCGAGCGTGGACATGACAGGGAGCATCGTGCGCTGGTGATCGCGCGTGATGGAACGGTGGCGGGTCTCGCGCTGTTCGGGGTCATCGCGGGGACGACGGCCGGCGCCCGGTTGCACACGGCGGTGTTGGCGCCCGGCGTCGGCGCGGACGATGTCGGGGGACGTTTGATGCGTGCGATGTGTGATACGCTCCGCGAGTCCGGCGCCAAATTTCTCCTGGCGGAGATGCCGGACGACCCCGCGATCGGCACCGTGCTCACGTTGTTGCGCGAGCACGGATTCCGAGAGGAGGCGCGGGTGCCGGATTTTTTTCGAGACGGAGTGGCGTTGAGCTTTCTGAGACTGTCGCTCTAGACGGGCCTCTCCATCGGGACGCGTTCGCTTTACCACGGACGAACTTCGGAGGTCCACGGACAGGCACGGAAAAGCGTTAACGGCGGTTGACGGCAGTTGCAAGTGATTTTAAGAAAACCCTCGGGACACTCCGTTGACGGAGTGTCCCGAGGGTTTTCTTAAGAGTTCCCTAAAAACAGCACTTCACCGGTTGAACGCCGTCTCCGTGCCTGTCCGTGGACGTCCGACCTTCGTCCGTGGTAATGAAGCGCCTCCCGACAGTGGGGCCAGCTACGGCTTGACCGCGCCCGCCTGCACCGTGGTCGGATTCTTTAGAAAACGGTCATACCACGCCACATATCGCTGTAACCGATCGTAGTTGAAGCTCGGCAGCGACAGTCCGTGGTGCTGGTTCGGATACACGATCATCTCCGTCGGCACGCCCAGGCTGCGCAGCGCCTGATACATCTGCTCGCCGCCGATCACCGGGACGTTGAAATCCTTGTCGCCACCCATGAACAGCGTCGGCGTCGAGATGCGGTCGGCGTGGAAGAACGGATAGGACAGTTTGATCCACAGGTCCTGCGCCTTCCACGGCGGTCCGAGCTCGTTCTCATACTGATAGATGTATTGGTCCGACCCGTACATCGAGAGTTGCAGCGCGCTGCCCGCGCCGGCAATCGCCGCCTTGAAGCGATTCGTCGTCGCGATGGTGTAGTCGGTGAGAATGCCGCCATAGCTCCAGCCGCCGATGCCCAACCGATTCGGATCGGCGATGCCCATGGCGATCACCCCGTCGACACCCGCGAGCAGGTCGATGACTTCCTTGTCGCCCCAGTCGGCGAAGATCGCCTGCTGATACTTCTCGCCCCGCCCATTCGAGCCGCGATAGTTGACGTTGAGCACCGCGTAGCCGTTCGCCGCGAAGAGCTCGCGCTCCAGACTGAACGAGTGCTGGTCCTGCCCGTTCGGTCCGCCGTGAATGCGCAACAGCAGCGGATACTTCTGGCCGGCGACGTATCCCACGGGCTTCACGAGCAAGCCATGCGGCTCGTTGCCGTCCTTCGTCTTGAAGCTCACGTCTTCGGTCGTCGCGAGCTGCACTTCGGACAGCCACGCGTCGTTCTGATGCGAGAGTTGCCGCAGCGCGCCGTTGTCGAGCGCGAACACTTCGTTCGGGCGCGACGCGGTGCCATTGATCACCGCCATGCGTCCGTCGTTCGCGAACGCGATCGACCCGATGACAAAGCGGCCGTCGACGAGCTTCTGTACCGTGCCGCCGCCGGCTGGAATCTTTCCGACATAGCGCGCACGATCGTCGGTGTAGAGGAAGACGATCGACTTGCCGTCTGCCGTGAAGTGCGGCGACGAGATCGGGCGATCGAGCGACTCGGTGAGAATGCGCGGCGTGCCGCCCGCGACCGGGACGACGGCGAGTCGCTCTTCGTTGTACGCGGTGAATCGCGGTTCACTGCCCTGCAGGTACGCGAGCAGTGTTCCGTCCGGACTCCACGCGAACGGACCGCCATCCGGTCCCTCGAACGTGGTGAGCTTGCGCGGCGACGCACCGGCGCGCGCCTCGACGACGAAGACATCCGAGTTCTTCGAGTGGTCCACGTCACCCGGCACGCGCGTGCTCTCGAACGCGATCCACTTGCCGTCGGGCGACCACGTCGGCTCGCTCTCGTCATACAGTCCGGGCGTGAGCGGCTCGGCCCGTCGCGTGGCAACGTCGAACAGATAGATGTGCGTGTGCGTCGAATCGAGATAGCCGCCGGCGTCACTCTTGAAGTGGTAGCGGTCGAGAACGTACGGCTTCGGGTGCTTGTTCGTCGTGTCGGTCTCGGGCGCGACCTCGGTCATGACGAGGGCCAGGCGCCGGCTATCCGGTGACCATTCGTAATCTTTAATACCAGTTTTCAAATCAGTCAGCCGGCGCGCCTCGCCGCCCTGACGGTCGAGCAGCCAGAGCTGCGAGCCCTTGCCGCCCTGCCGCGACGACAGAAACGACAGGTAGCGTCCGTCGGGACTGAACTTGGGATCGCTCTCGCCGTCCGGCGACGAGGTCACCTGAATCGTCTGCGCGCCGTCCCACGTCGTCATCCAGACGTCGGTGTCGTTCTTGTCCTTGGCCGAGTCGGTGGTGGTGACGCTGTAGGCGACCCACTTGCCGTCGGGCGCGATCGCCAGCCCGCCGACGTTCTTGACGCGATACATGTCGCCGACGCGCACCGGTCGCTTGGCGGTTTGGGCACCGGCGACGGTGCCGGAGAGCACCAGGGCGGCAGAGAAGTGACGGAGACGCATGACAGCTCCAGCGAGAGAGAAGCGAGAGAGAATTGAATCTTGTTCGTGGACGCGCGAGATCGCCAGCGACCACCCCGTCGTTGCTTTGCGCTCGCGCTAGTTCGCGGGCGGGCGGCGTGCATGCACAGGAAATTGCGCGGGCGGCGGCGGCGCCTTCTCCGCCTTCGTTCGCAACAACGTCAACGCTTCTTGCACACCGCGCTCGAGTTGCGGATCGCGACCCTTCGCGACATCACGCGCGTCCTGCCATACGGCGATGTCGGGCGGAAACCCTTCGCCCTCGACGATGAATTGGCTGTCGGGTCCGTACACCGCGAGCGCCGGCGCGGTGATCGACCCGCCGTCGACGAGCGGATACGGCACCGCCGCGTTCACGAGTCCTCCCCACGTGCGTTCGCCGACTTCGGGGCCGACGCCCAGGTGGTGAAACACCCACGCGAAATAATCGCCGCCCGAACCTGCCATTTCATTCACGAGCAACACCTTGGGACCGAACAGCGCCGCGGCCGGAAGACGCGTCGCCGGCGCACCAGGCACCGTCGTCGTCACACCCCCGACGGGATGACGCGTCATGATGTCGACCATGTAGTTGTCGAGCAGGCCGCCGCCGTTGAAACGTTCGTCGATCACCGCGCCCTGCTTGTCCTGCTGCGCGAAGTAGTAGCGGTCGAACGCCGCGATCGCCGGGGCACTCGTGTTCGGAACCCAGACATACGCGAGCTTGCCGCCGGACAGTGAATCGACTCTGCGGCGATTGTCTTCGATCCACGCGCGCTGGCGAAGCTGTGCTTCATTGCGCACCGGTTCGACGGTCACGTTCCATGAACCGTCGGCGGTCGGCTTGTCGTTCAGGCGCAGCACGGTCTGCTTGTCGGCGGTGCCGTCGAGCGCCTTCCATGGTTCATCCTCGGTCGTCAGCGGCTGACCATTGACATCCAGGATGTAATCGCCGACGTTGGCCTTCACGCCTGGCTGATCGAGTGGCGCGCGCAAGCCGGGATTCCAACTCTCGCTGGTGTAGATGCGCGCGATGCGCCAGCGTCCGCCATCCGCGACGAGATCGGCGCCAAGCGCGCCGATGCGCGAGCTGTCGACGGCGGGCACGTCTCCCTCGCGCACGAACGAGTGCGCGACCGAGAGCTCGCCGCCGACCATGTCGGTGATGTACGTGAGATCCGTGCGATGGCGCGCGTACGGCACGAGCGGCTCATAGCGCGCGCGCACCTTCGTCCAATCGGCGCCGTGGTGATTCGACGCATAGAAGAAATCACGCTCGATGCGCCACGCTTCATCGAAGATCTGCTTCCATTCAATCGCCGGATTCACCTCGGCGCGCAGCGACACCGTGAGCCGGCCGTCACCGGCTTTCGGCACGGTCGCCGCGTCGACGACGCTCCAGTTTGGACCCGTCGCATACAGCAGCTTGCGACCGTCATCCGACGCGGAGACGTTCGCGATGTCGCTCACGAACACTTCGGCGCGCCGGCGCGCCATGTCCCATTTATGCAGCGTCATGCCCGGCTGATTCGCGACGCGTTCCGCGACGAACAGGACTCCCGCGGGTCCCGGCACCAAACGCGCGTACGAGCGCAGCGGCATCGGCAGCGCGATGATGCGGCGATCGAAACGATCGAAGTCGATGCGGACCTGTGGCACGCGGCCGCGCGGCGGTGCTTCGGTGCGCGCGCTGTCGCTCTCGGGACGCGCGGTCGTGTCGGCCGCCGGCGCCGCACGCGGCAACGCGCGCGGCGGCGCGCCCGGGTTCGGCGCGCCAGGGTTCGTGCCGATCACGCGCGCGGCGGCCTCCTCGTCGCTCTGCGGCGTGAACGGCGTCGGTTCGTCGGAGCGCAGCAGCGCAACGTAGACACCGGACGTCGAGCTGCGAGTGAGACTGCTGAGATCCGCCCAACCGCTCGTCAAGCCGAGGTCAGTGCTCGCGAGGAAGTAGAGCCACTTGCCGTTGCGATCCCACACCGGATCGGTGGCGCTCGCAAGCGCATCCGTGAGCACGTGCGTCTTGCCGTCGGCGACGGACCATACGACAACGCGACGCAATTCGTTCGGGAACGACTTGCTGTACGCGAGCCACTTCGAGTCGGGCGACCATTCCGGGATCATCGACCCGCGATCCTGCGCCGACCCGCCGATGTCGGCGACCGTCATCTGGCCGTTCGCGACGTCGATCACGCGAATGCGAGTTTTGTCATCGACGAACGCGATGCGCGAACCGTCCGGCGACCAGGACGGAGTCCACGCGTACTTGGCGTCTCCGATCGAGAGCGAGCGCGTGGGACCCAAGCCGTCGGCGTTGCCGATCACGAGTTTGTAGCCGCTGCCGTCGTCGGAGAACCACGCCACGTTCCTGCCGTCGGGCGACCAGACCGGCGCATGATCCGCCGCTCCCGACGAATGCGTGAGATTGCGCGCATCACCCTTGGAGACCGGCACGGTAAAGATGTCGCCGCGCGCCTCGAACAGCGCGCGCTTGCCTGATGGACCGAGCGACGCCGACGTGATGCGGCGCGACACGTCTTCCCAGTGCGTTTCGGCCCAGGGGAAATCGCCGTGCACGGTGATGGCCAGCTTGCGCGGCTCGCCACCCTTGTTGGCGTCGAGCAGCCAGAGCCAGCCGTCTTCCTCGAAGACGACGGCGCCGTCGCGGCCATCCATCGTTTTGACGTCGGCATCCTTGAAATGCGTGAGCTGCGCGAGCGCCTTGGTGCGCGTGTCGTACGACCAGACGTTCGTCGCCCAATCACGGTCGGAGAGGAAGTAGATCTTGTCGCCCATCCACACGGGATCGATGTCCATCGTGCGCTCGTTCGGCAGCCGTGTCTCCGACGAGTCGGCGAGGTTCACGATCGTGAGCGGCGTGTTCTGGCCGCCGCGATAGCTGCGATACTCGACATCCCAGCGATCGACGCGGTCGACGACGAGCTGTTTTCCGTCAGGTGAGAACGCGCCGCGAAATCCCATGGCGGACGGAAGGAGCTTCGCGACCCCGCCCTGCATGGGAATCATGAAGAGCTTCGTGTACGTCGTCGGTGCCGAGATTCGGCCCGATGAGAACAGGACGTCGCGTCCGTCGGGCGTCCACCCGCGCGCGACTTCGCCCGCGGGACTCCAGGTGATGCGGTGCGGCTCGCCACCTTCGGCGGGCATCACGTACACGGCATTGACGCCGGCGCGGTTGGAGGTGAACGCGATCCACCGTCCGTCGGGCGAGAAATGCGGATTGCTCTCGATGGCGGGCGTGCTCGTCAAACGTCGTGCGTCGCCGCCCTCGCGTGGCACGATCCACAGGTCGGCGCCGTACTCGAAGGCGATCTGCGTGGCGCTGATCGTCGGCTGGCGCAGAAGCCGCGTCGGGCCCGCGAGAGTGGCAGGCGACTGCGCGACGGTAACGGCGGGCAGCAGGAGGCAAGCAGCGAAAAGGCGAGTCATCATGGTTTGGAGGTTGGTCCAACCCAAGGTACTCGTTTGCGCAGCGGCCGGCACCGGTGGTAGTCTGGGCTTCCATGAAAACTCGCATCGTCATTTTCGCGGCTACCCTCGCCGCGTGCTCGCGGCCCGTGACCGCGCCCTCCGCCACACGCGGTACCTACGACGTCATCATCGAGAACGGCCGCGTGGTCGACGGTACCGGCGCCCCATGGTTCTACGGCGACGTCGCCATTCGCGGCGACCGCATTGCGGCGGTCGAGCCGCGTGGCCTGTTGCGCGACGCGAGCGCGCACACACGCATCGACGCCCGCAACATGATCGTGTCGCCCGGCTTCATCGACATTCAGGATCAATCGGGCGCGCAGCTCCTCTCCGGCGACGGCCGGCAGCTCGGCAAACTCACCCAAGGCGTCACCACCGGCATCCTCGGCGAAGGATCGACGCCCGCGCCGCTCAATGCGGAAACGTTGTCCGCGAACGCCGACGACCTCTCGAAGCGGTTCGCCGCGCCGCACGGATTCGACGCGTGGCTCTCGGCGATGGAAGCGCACGGCATCTCGCAAAATGTCGGCTCGTTCGTCGGCGCGGGGACCATCCGGCAATACGGCATGCAGCAGCGCATGGGCGCCGCGACTGGTGCCGCGCTCGATTCGATGCGCGCGGCCGTGAAGCGCGCGATGCAGGACGGCGCCTTCGGCCTCGCGAGCGCATTGATCTATCCGCCGAATACGTTCGCGAGCACCGAGGAGCTGATCGAAGAATCGAAAGCCATGGCGCCGTACGGCGGCGTCTACATCACCCACATGCGTTCCGAAGCGGATCGCTTGCTCGAGGCGATCGACGAGGTCATTCGCATCGGCCGTGAATCCGGCGTGCCGACCGAGATCTATCACCTCAAGGCCGCCGGGACGCGCAACTGGCCCAAGGAACGCGGTCTCATCGCCAAGATCGATTCGGCGCGCGCCGCCGGCATCGACATTCAGGCGAACATGTATCCGTATACGGCCGGCGCGACGGGGCTCACGTCATGCCTGCCACCCTCGTTCTCCGCCGAGGGCAAGCTGTTCGATAATTTGGCGAACGTGAACACGCGAGCGGCCATTCACCAGGAAGTGGCGCATCCGACGAGCGACTGGGAGGACATGTGCGGTCTCGCGACACCCGCCGGCGTGTTGATCACGAGCCTGCGCGCGGCGCAAAACCAGCCGTACATCGGCAAGCGGTTGTCGGAGATCGCGCAGATGAAGAATGAGAATTATCTCGACGCCGCGATGGACTTGATCCTGAGCGAACACTCGCGTGTCGAGACGACATACTTTCTCATGAATGAGGACAATGTGAAGCTGCAGATGCAGCAGCCGTGGATGAAGTTCGGGACCGACGCCGGCGGCCCCGACCCCGACAGCGTGCGCGCCCTCGTGCATCCGCGCACGTTCGGGAACTATCCGCGCATACTCGGCAAGTACGTGCGGGACGAGCACGTCATTCCGCTCGAGGACGCCATTCGCAAGATGACGTCGGCCGTGGCGGTGCGTCTGTCGCTGCACGATCGCGGCGTGCTCGCGCCGGGGATGTTCGCCGACGTCGTGGTGTTCGATCCCGCGACGATCGGCGATCGCGCGACCTACGAACAACCCAAGCAGTTATCGGTTGGCGTGCGCCAGGTGTTCGTGAACGGCGTACAGGTCATTCGCGACGGTGTGCACACCGGCGCAAAGCCCGGCCGCGCGCTGCGCGGACCGGGCTACCAGATGCCCTGAGCGCTGGCCGGCTACTTCGACCCGATCAACAATTTCACGCGGTCCAGGAACAGTTGCTCCAAGCGGCCGGACGTGCCGCACGAAATGCGGTCGGTGCTCCCGCCCGCAACGTCCTGACCTGTGGGCACGAACGTCGTCTGGACCGTTGTCCCGCCTTTCCCGTCGGGAATCACGTTCGTGAGCAGCGACATGTAGATGCGATACGTCATGGCTTTCGGACCCGTCATGCCCGAACCGCAGTCGACGAGCGCGCTCATTGGTTGACCGGCGAAGTTGCGCGACCGGAAAAAATTCTCGTTCCCGATCTGGCGCGTGCCCGGATTCTCGACCGTCAACGGAATTTCCAGGTCGGCATAGACCTTCTTGACCGCGAGCCACACCTGCGCCGGCGGCGCGGCGATACTCGCGACCGAAGCGCGCGGGCGTTCGCCAAGAAGAGTTCCCGTCTCAGAGCTCTGATAGATGGCCGGCTGACGAGGAGTGGTGTCGTCGGGCTGGCTCGCGCCGCCGCTCGCACACGCACCCGCGCTGGCGCTCGCGGCAAGGAATAGGATCAACCGACGCATAGGGAGTCCCGTGATGGAGATTGAATGAAAGACATTACAACGCGGCAAGCACGGTGGGAAGAATGAGTTTCGTCCATTCGGCGTACATGGCGCCCGACGGATGAAGCCCGTCGCCAGCGACCAGGCCGCGGTCCGCCTGCGCTCGACGCGACACTGCCGTCACGTCGACGTAGGCCGCCCCTTTCCGCTCCGCTTCCTCGCGATTGGCGCGGTTGAAGGCGTCAATCTCCGTCGCGATCCGGCCGGCGTCGCGCCCGGCCGCGAACGGCGCGACGCCCCAGTCCGGAATCGACACCACGATCACACGCGACGCTCGACCGCCGGCAAACTCGATCGCGCGCGCCAGCAACGCACGAAATTGCGCGCGGTACTCGTCGATCGAGCGGCCACGATATTGGTTGTTCACGCCGATGAGCAACGTCACCACGTCGTACGGCCCCTTGGGCTTGGCGTCGTCGATGCCCGCCGACAGTTCGTCCGTCGTCCAGCCGGTGCGCGCGACGATCTGTGGATCGGCAACGGCAATCCCACGCGCGCGCAGCATCTTCGCCAGCTGGACCGGCCAGCGTTCCTCGGCCGACACCGATTCGCCGATGGTATATGAATCACCAAGCGCGAGGATGCGAACCTCGGCCGGCGGAACGGGCGGCGGCCCCGGATGCATTACGGACTCACGAACCCGTTGAAGACGAGATCGAAGTACGTGTGTATCTCACCGGCCGCGTAGCGACGAAGAAACGAGTCGATCGGCTCGATCATCGACGTGCTCAGATTGCCGCTCGCGGGCACGTACAACGGATGCGTCGTACCCAGCCGGCCGAAATAGCTGCGGATGATGACGCTGGTCGAATCGCGCGGCAGCGTCTTCACGTTGCGCGCGAACTCGGGAAAGCCGCCCTGCCGCGTCATCAAATACTGCTCGACGTTCGACAGGTAGAATGCCGACACCACCAGGTGATGCTCGGACGCGTACTCGCCGATCGCTCGCACGGCCTTGTCACCCGCAACGTTCCCCACGACCGGTACGATGCGATCGTGCAGCTCCATGTCGCGCACGAGCTGATACGAATTCTCGTCCGCGAGATATCCGGGCCGCCGCCCCTCGCGATCCGTCGCGAGAATGAGCTGCCCGAACGACGGATAGTCCATTCGGTTGTTGCGGCCGAGGCTCGAGTAGCGTGTCTCGAGTCCGGACGCCACGAATTCGGCGCGATAGCGGTCGATCATCTCGAGGTCGCGCGCGTCGAGCGGCACACCGAACGACGCGATGCGCGCGTTGCTCGCTTTCCGCGCCGCGATCACGGCGGCGGAATCAGTGCGCGTCTGATTGACGTACGCGAGAATCTCCGCGGCGGATCGCGACGACCATCGCTCGATATCGGACGGCACCGGCTTGCCCAGGAGCAAGCACAAATATTCGGCGCGGTTGCGCGCGACCGTGAAATACGACTTGAAGAGCAAGTGCTCGAGCAGGTTGTCGCGCCGAATGTCGAGCATGAACGCCACGCGCGGCCGGATCAGTGCGATGTACGAGAAGTTCTGATCCGGACCGACACCGACGTAGACGCCGCCGTGCGTTCCCGTCTTGCGCAGCTGGCTCGCGATCTGGAGGTACGACGCCTCGTTCGTGATGATGTTGTCCGAATCGAAGTAGCCATTCGGCTCGGACAGCCGTGCAACGAGTCCGGCGAAACTCGAGTCAATCGCGTGCTGCGCGCCGGCAACGCGCGCCGCGGCCGACGCGACGACGATGAGCCATGTCATCCTCCGCGCAACGGAGGATCTGCTTTTTTGCATCACGAAAGTGATCACGAAAGTCCTAGCAGGTCGGCGAGTTGCATGGCGTTGTGCGGCGCGTGAACCTTGGCGTCGTTGTCGAAGTACACGAACACATCACGCGCGTTCCGGCCATGCGTCCAAGCCTTCACCTTCGCGGCCCACCGCGCAAGCTCCTCGTCGGTGTAGTCGCTCGAGTACAGCGCGCTCGAGCCATGCAGCCGCACGTACACGAAATCCGCCGTCACTTCTTCGGCGTACACGAATTTTCCCGCCGTGTCGGCGATGACGAACGCGCAGTCGTGCGCGCGCAGAATGTCGTAGAACTCCTCGCAGAAATACGACGGATGCCGAACCTCGAACGCGTGCCGGTACGCGACGTCTTCTGCCGCGCGGACGAGGGCGCCGCGGCGCAGGCGATGATCGTGCTGCCGCGCGACCGCTTCGGCGGCGCGCGCGCTGCGCGGGAGCATGCGCATGAAATTGTCCATGCGCTCGGCCTCGAAGCGGTAGCTGGCCGGCAGCTGCCAGAGGAACGGCCCCGTCTTTCGCCCGAGCGCGAGAATGCCGCTCGCGAAGAAGTTGCCGAGCGCCGTGTCGCAGTTGCGGAGTTTGAGGTTGTGGGTGATGAATCGCCCACCCTTGATCGCGAACACGAAATCGTCGTCGGGCACTTCGGCGGCCCAGCGCTCGAATACGCTCGGCGACTTGAGGCTGTAGAACGTGCCGTTCAGCTCGATCGAGTTGAACACTCGGCTGGCGAACCCGAGCCACGAGCGGCGTGGAACGCCGGGCGGATAGAAGCTGCCGCGCCAACCCTGGTAGTCGTAGCCTGAAATGCCGATGAACGGGCGGTGGTTGCTACGATCGCCTCGCGTCACGGCGAAAATAAAAACGGCTCAGGGTGATGATTCGCGATGCTTGTCGTGCTCGACCGTGCCGGCGGACTGGGTCATGACCGTGCGGAGCTGCGTCAGAAACGCCGACGGCCCCGCACCGTCGGAAAGCGCGGCGAGCGCGCGAAGAACGTCCTGCTCTCGAACGGCCAGGCCCGCGCTGATTGTATTCGGATCGACCCCGACACGCTCGAACTCGCGAAGCAGATGTGCAAAGCGTTCGGCTTGTGACATGAGTGCCTCGGGTAACCGTCGAAACACCAGCTGTTCCGACGATGAGGCCGGTAAGCAAACTGTGTTCCGTTATTGCTTGACTACCGAATGACAAAAGGGCCAGCCGAATGGCTGGCCCTTTTTCTCACTCGAGTGGTACGCTACCGCGCGAAGGCCATCACCACCGCGGTGACCGCGGCTGCGACGACGACGAGAGCGGCTGCAGTGCCGACTGCCGCCATCGGCGTGACGACGAACTCGCGACGCCACCACGGCGTGATGACCGCGGGAGCCGTCTGGGGCAGCGCTTCCATGATGCGCGACTCGAGGTACGCCGGCGTGCGCATGCGACGACGGCTTTCCACCTCGACGTTGATCTGCTTCCAGAACTCGACGTCGCGCCCGGTTTCACCCTTGCGCACGCTCGCTTCCGGAAGCTCTCCATCCAACCACGCGTGCACTGCCGGCGCAAGCACTCGTGTTTCCTGTTCCTGATGGCCAAGCGGCACTTCGCGATCGGCGAGCGGGCGCTCCTTCTTGCCGGAGTTCCGCGTGACCCGATGCTGGTGGCCGTCAAACCCGCCAAGGCCGTCTTCGGAGCGAAGATCGTCTACCATTAGGCGTATTTTTCCTCTAAGAGTGCTTGGAGGGCTTCACGCGCGCGATGTACGCGCATCTTTAGCGCTCCGACTGTGGTACCGAGCAGATCGGCCATCTCTTCGTACGAGCGGCCTTCGACGTGCTTCATGACGAACGCCTCGCGCAGGGACGCCGGAAGCGTCGTCAACGCGCGGTCCAAATCCGTACGCAATTCCGTCCGGTCCAGCTCTTCATCCGGGGTCGCGTACCCAGACGGCTGATCGTCCTCGTCGTAACTGAGGTGCGACCGCCGAATGTTCTTCAACCAATCCTTGCAACCGTTCGCGACGATCCTGAACACCCACGCGTCGAACCGCCCGCGCACCTCGGCGAGATGTTGATACGCCTTGATGAAGCTGAGCTGCAGGATGTCTTCAGCGACGTCCGGACTACCCGTCATACACAAGGCATGACGGTAGAGCGGATCGCTGTAACGCGTGATGAGAATCTTGAACGCGTCGCGATTTCCGGCGAGCACTCGCTGTATGATCAGTTGATCAGAATTCTCCTGATCAACAACGTTCTGATCAGCCCGCAGGGCTGCGTCCGTCGTCTTCACGACAACAGAGTAACGCACTTTCCGCGCTTCGGACAGGGCGTTAGAGACCCCAAACCCACGTCGCTGCTCGAGAAGGCTCGCCACGTCACTAAGACGATACGACTGCGCGGGAAGTAACGCGGCGTCACGCTCGGAAAAAACGTCCTATCACGAGCCAGCTCGGCTACGGCATCATGCGGTCAAAAGTGTTCCATCCGTCGCGGCGAATCGCGTCGCCATGCTGATCGAGTCCGGGCGGAGCGAACCGAATCGAGCCACCAATGCTCGACGGCATCCCGGTCAGCGCCGATCCGTTGGTCTCCCGCAGAGACTCCAGGACCGACTGCACGATTCCATTTGGTACACCGGCGGCGTCGAGTCGTTCGCGCCAGACCGCGGCCGGCGCGGTCGCGATCCGTCGCGAGAATTCGCCGACGATGCGCTCACGCGCGGCAATCCGTCCGGCGTTCGTGGCGAGCGACGCATCGTCGGCGAGCGCGGCCAGTCCGATCGCCCGCGCACACGCCAGCCATTGCGCATCGCTGCCGACCGCGATCACGATCGGTCTGTCCGCGGCTTTAAAGAGTTGGTATGGGACGAGATTGGGATGGGCGTTGCCCCAACGCCGGCCGTCCTCTCCGCTCACCAGTGCGTTCTGCGCGGCGTTGATGAGCGCGGCGCGCGCACTATCGGCCAGCGAGATCACGATCCGCCGGCCGTGTCCTCCGCGAAAGCGCTCCACGAGCGCCGCGAGGATCGCGATCGCCGCGTCCTTGCCGGTCAAAATGTCGGCGAACGCGAGACCGGCCTTCATGGGATCACCGTCCGCCTCTCCCGTGATCGACATCCAGCCGGACTCTGCCTGGGTGACGAAGTCGTACCCCGGCCGTTCGCTGTGCAGGCCAAAGCCGGTGATGGTGCACCACACGAGCTCGGGACGCCGCGCACACCATTCGTCCACCGAGAAGCCGCGGCGCTCGAGCATGCCGCGGCGAAAATTGTCGACGACGACGTCGGCTTCGCCGAGCAGCGCTTCGATGATCGCGCGATCATGCGGCCGGTCGAAGTCGGCGGCGAGCCCAAGCTTGTTGCGATTGATGCTCAGGTAATACGCGCTCCGCCCTTCGGCGTCGAAGGGCGGTCCCCAGCCCCGAGTGTCGTCGCCCGTTTCCGGCCGCTCGACCTTGATGACATTTGCGCCAAGGTCGCCAAGGAGCATGGTGCAGAGCGGACCCGCGAGAACGCGCGTGAGATCGAGAACTTTGATCCCTCTAAGCATTTAATGTCGTCATGATGTCGTTATAATGTAGCAGTACTAGTATTAATTAGACCAGTACGCATCATCCTCGGCCAGCGCGCTCGCGTTGGCTTGCGTACATAATTGCGTATCATATACTTCCGGCGACCCGCCGCAACGAACCGCCTACCCCGCCCATCCCCCGGTTATCGATATGGTGGACAAGCCTCACAGCAGTCCCACACCACCTCCGGCAGCCGGTGCGCCCGCCGCGCACCGAGGGGCTGGACCGGGCAGACGCGGCAACGACATGCGTGACACCGTTGCCGAGTTGGCGGAGCGGGCCCAGCTGATCAGTCAGGAGGCGGGGACGAAGGTTGCCGCCGCGATGAAAGACGTGATCAGCGCGGGCGCCGGGATCGCCGGATTCGCCATCGAGAGCGCGCGCGATCTCGTCAACTACATGGTGCGTCGCGGGCAAATGACGCCGGAAGAAGCCGACAGCCTCATCCGGGATGCCGAGGCGGCGCATCAGCGTCGTCCGGTGAGTGAACGAGAGCGCCCGACGGCCTCGAAGGTCGCCGCGGAAAAGGCGGCGACGGCGAAAGCGGAGTCCGCGGCGAGAGCCGCGGCCGCCGCTGCTGCGGCACCGCCGTTTCGCGGGCCGCGGCCGATCGTTCCGCCGGCGGGAGCCGCACCGGCGTCGAACGGCGCGAACTCGAAGCCCGTGGTTCCCACGAAGAGTGCGGCGCCGCTCAAGTCTGCACCGAAGCCCGCCGCGAAAGCTCCAGCGAACACGGCAGCCCAGCCGGCGGCCAAGCCGGCAACCAAGCCGGCAGCGAAGGCTCCTGCGAAAGGTCCTTCGAAGGCACCGGCAAAAGCCCCGCCGAAGGTAGCGGCCAAAGCGCCGGCGAAAGCGTCGAAAACGAGCAAGCCGGCGCCGGCATCGAAGACGGCAAAGAAAGGAAAGCGATAGCCGCGCGTTTTACGCCGCGCGTTTTACGCCGCGCGTTTTATGGCGCGCGTTTTATGGCGCGCCGCTCCGTTCCCGCGCGAGCCACTCGAGCAACTCGCGCATTGCATCCGTATCAGGCACGCTGAATTCCGCGAGCGTTCGATCGAGACTCGTCTCGACGCCGACGTGGACGGTGACCGCGCGCGGCTGACGCGCGCGCAAGCTGCGAAACATGTCCTCGTCGGTCCGATCGTCGCCCGCGCACAGAACCGATGCCTCGTCGTGCAGCGCGCCCAGGGCGTCGGCGAGCGCCACGGCGGCGGTCCCTTTGTCGACGTCGACCGGCGGCCGAACCTCGAGGACTTCCTTTCCGCGCGTGACGCGGAGCCCCAGGTCCTCGGCGATGCGCTCGATCTGCTTCGTGAGATCGGGGACGATGCGCGGATGAGCGAGGCGATAATGCACGCTCAGCGTCCAGCCCTTGTTCTCGACGATCACCCCTCGCCCCTCGATGGCGTCGGCGATCGCGCACGCGCGATCGGAGGCGAGTGCGATACGATCGGCGAACTGCGCCACGTCGTCGCGCGCGGTCGCCGCTTGATTGGGCGCCGCGGTCTCGATGCCGTGATTGCCGATGACCCACGCGTCGTCGACGCAGACCATGCGGCGCGCGTCGTTCGCGCTTCGTCCGGAGACGATCGCGACATGCACGTTCGGCAATGACGTCAACGTCGCGATCGCATGCTGGGTCTCGGCCGGAACGGTGGCGTATTCCGGACGCGGCGCGATCGGCGAGAGCGTTCCATCCACGTCGAGCAACAGCAACAACGGCCGGCCGCCAAGTCGCTCGGCCATGGCCGGCGGAACGGGAAGCGCCTCGATGGTCGTCATGCCGTCAGACGGCGGCGACGCGCCGGGTGCGTCCCGCCTGCTGCGACATGATCTCCGTCGAGCGCGCGAGAATGGAGTCGAGCCAGTCGAAGATGGTCGAGTTGTGAAGTTGGCGGCGCATGCGATGCATCCGTCGCCGGCGCTCTTCCGGCGACATCTCGAGCGCGGTGCGAATGGCGCCGACGAATCCGTCGATGTTGAACGGATTGATGAGCAGCGCGCCGTCGATCTCTTCCGCCGATCCGGTGAAGCGGCTGAGGAGGAGTACGCCGCGTTCGTCGAGCTGGCACGCGACGAATTCCTTGGCCACGAGATTCATTCCGTCCTGCAGCGACGACACGATGCAGAGATCGGCCGAGCGATAGACGCCGGCGAGCAGATCGGAATCGACGTTCTCGTTGATCAACACGATCGGCGTCCAGTCGTCGGTGCCGAATTTGGCGTTGATGTCGATGACGGATTGAGTGACTTCGCGCTCGAGATTGTTGTACGCGGGCAGGTCGGTGCGCGAGGGCGTGCAGACGAAGATGAAGGTGAAGCGCGAGCGGAGCTCGGGAAATTCGGTCCACAGGGTCTCGAGCGCGCGGATGCGTTCGGGAATGCCTTTCGTGTAGTCGATCCGATCCACACAGACGCCCAGCTGCCGGTCGCCTTTGGCGTAGCGGCCGCGAAGCGTCTCGACGCGCGCGACACTTTCCGGCGTCGACGCCATGGTCTCGAAGCGGTCGACGTCGATGCTGATCGGGAAGGCGCCGACGGTGACGAGGCGGTCGCGGAACGACACCGTTTGACGCACGTGATCGACGCGCGCCTCGGGAATGAATCGATCGACGCAGTCGAGAAAATTCACGGCATAGCGGTCGATCTGAAATTCCATCAAGTCGTTGCCGAGCAGTCCTCGTAGCACTGCTTCGTGCGTGCCGGCGGGCAGCATGCGGAGGATGTCGGGCGGTGGAAATGGAATGTGCCAGAACTGGTGAATGAAGAGCGACGGCCGCATGGCGCGCAGAAACTCCGCGGCGAGCGCGAAATGGTAGTCCTGAATCCAGGCCATGGCGCGGCCGGTGCAGCGCTCCGCTTCGTCGGCCACGGCGTGGGCGAAGCGAAGATTGACGGTACGGTACCGCTCCCAGTATTCCGTGCGATACTCGAAGTGCTGGATGAGCATGTGGCACAGCGGCCACAGCGCGCGATTGGCGAAGCCGTGGTAGTAGCCGTTGACGTCGGCGTCGTCGAGCCAGACGCGGCGCAGCGTGTAGCAGGCTTCGTCGGGTGGGGGCGGTACGGCGACGCGTCCCGTTTCGTCGGCGACGTCGTGATCGGCGGTGCCGGATCCCCAGGCGACCCACGTTCCATGCGTGTGGCGCATGGTGGGGTCGAGCGCGGTGACCAATCCGCCGGCGGGTTGTTTGACTTCGATCCCCTGTACGCCGCGCATGTGCTCGTACGGCTCGCGGTTGGACACGAGGATGAACTTGCAATCGTTCAGATAGTGCGTGATGTCCACCATGGGGCATGCATCAGGCAGCAACAGCTATGCCCGTTACGCGAGACGGAATTCTGCCAAGAGAGTATGTTTACCTCGACCATTTCCTGAGCCCACTTGCCGCAACGCATCGTCACGCGCGCGCCGACACGGATCGACTTCGGAGGCGGTTGGACCGACGTACCCCCCTACTCGGACGAGATGGGCGGGTTCGTCTGCAACATCGCCATCTCGCGGTACGCGACCGTGACGGTGGACCGCATGGGCAGTAGCACGGATGGCCCGGCGGCGACCGACCCCGGTGATCGTTCGATCGCGGTCGCCGCGGCGCGCCGGTTTCGGATGCTCGACGCGCACATCGAGATTCGCAACGACTTTCCGATCGGCGCGGGGCTTGGCGGGTCGTCGGCGGTCGGCGTCGCGACGGTGGCCGCGCTCGCTGCATCGCGCGGCGAGAAGATGATGCCGACGGCGATCGCCGAACTGAGCCGCGACATCGAGATCTCGGACCTCGGCATCTCTGGCGGGCGGCAGGACCACTACGCCGCGGCGTACGGCGGCGCGCTCGGCCTGCGCTTCGCCAACGGCCGCGTCGACGTGCGCACGATCGCGCTGCGGATGAAGGTCAAGAAGGACCTGGAGCGGCAGTGCATCGTGATCTATACGGGCCAGAGTCGAGTCTCCGGCGCCACGATCGACGCCGTGCTCGACGCGTATCGCAAGAAGGATCCGAATGTGCTCGAGGCGCTGCGGCGCATGCGCCAAAATGCGGAGCGCATGCCCGAGACGTTGGTCGCGGGCGATCTCGACGCGCTCGGACGATTGGTCGCCGAGCAGTGGGAGTGTCAGCGGTCGTTGCATCCGTCGATTCCGACGCAGACCATCGACGACATCCTCGCGCGCGCGCGCGATGCCGGCGCACTCGGCGGCAAGGCGCTTGGCGCGTCGGGCGGCGGGTGCGTCCTGGTGATGGCGCGCGCCGATCGGGTGCAGAAGGTGCGCGACGCGATCGCGCCGCTCGGAGAGATTCTCGACTTCTCGATCGACGAGTCCGGAGTGGAGCGGTGCACCTAGCGCGGGGCGACGCCGCAGCGCTGACGCGGGAACTGGTTCGCATCGACTCACGAAATCCTTCACTGGTGCCTGGCGGACCGGGCGAAGCGAAGGTCGCGCGCGCGTTGCGCGATGTGCTCGTGTCATGGGGATTCCGCGCCGAGCTGCACGAGGCCGTGCCGGGGCGGCCGAATGTCGTGGCGCGCGTCGGGAAGGCAGGCGCGCGGAGTCTGATGTTCAACGGGCATCTCGACGTCGTGGGCATCGACGGCATGTCGCACGCGGCGTGGGATGCCGCGGAGTCGAACGGGCTGATTTATGGACGCGGGTCGTGTGACATGAAAGCCGGCGTCGCCGCGATGTGTGCGGCGGCGGCGCGCATCGCGGATGACATCGAGGGCGAGGTCGTCATCGCGGCGGTGGCGGACGAGGAGTTCGAGAGCATCGGCACGCGCGCGTTGGTGGAGAGCGGCGTCCGTGCGGATGCGGCGATCGTGACGGAGCCGACGCGGCTGTGCATCATGCCCAGCCATCTTGGCTTCGTGTGGCTGGACGTGACGACGACCGGTCGCGCGGCGCACGGAAGCCGGTGGGATCTTGGCGTGGATGCCATTCGGCACGCCGGGCTATTTCTCGCGGAGCTCGATCGGTTCGACGGCGGAGAGCTGGCAACGCGCTCACACAGGCTGCTCGGCAGACCGTCGGTGCATGCGTCGTTGATCGAGGGCGGCACGGGCATGTCGACGTATCCGGAGACGTGTACGGTGCGCATCGAGCGGCGGACGATTCCCGGTGAGAGCGTCGAGCAGGTCGAGGCGGAAATTATGAGTTTACTCAACACCTGCGCCGAGCGACGGCCGACGTTTCACGGCACGGTGCGAACGACGTTTTCGCAGGGCCCGAGCGATGTGAGCATGAACGCGCCGATCGTGCAGGCGTTGGATCGCGCGATGCGCTGGGTCGACGAAGAGGTTCGCGTCGAGGGAATGACGGCGTGGACCGATGCGGCGTTGTTGAACGCGGCGGGCATTCCGGCGATCTGCTTCGGGCCGGGCGACATTTCGCTGGCGCACGCCGCGGAGGAATATGTTCCGGTCGCCGAGATCGAGCGCGCGACGACGGTGCTGGCGCGGCTGGCGGTGGATTGGTGCCGAGGGACGGAGAGCTGATGCAGTTGACGCACGCGCAGTACGAGGTGTTGGAGCAGGCGGTCGCGCGAGGGAGGCGCGTCGCGGTGCAGCGGCGGGGACGGCGTGAGCATGTGCTCATTCCGTTGGTGCTGCATGTGCGCGATGGCCGCGAGGCGATCGAGGCGCGCAATCCGACGACGGGGCATGAAATGACGATCTATCTCGATGAGATCGATCGGATCGAGGCCATTCCGTGACCGAGCGCGACCCGGCGGAATCGACGGCCGAGCGGCCGATGCTCGCGATCTACGCGGACGAGTCGTGCCCGGGGAACGGCCGCGAAGGAAGTAACCCGGGCGGGGCCGCGGGCGTCATCGAGTATGTAAGCCTCGAGACCGGGAACCTCACGCGATGGGATTACTGGGTCTCGGAGCCAGACACCACGAACAACCGCATGGCGCTCCGGAGCGTGATCGAAGCCTTCCGGAACATCTCGCGGAAGGGCGTACGCTTTCGTGTGACGTTCACCAGCGACTCGCAGTACCTGGTGAAGGGCATGAGCGAATGGGTGTTCGGCTGGATGTCGCGCGGGTGGAAGAAGAAAGACGGGCCGATACTTAATCTCGAATTGTGGATCGAGGCCGTCGACGCCGTGCGCGGACATCAGGTCTGTTGGCGCTGGGTGCGCGGGCACGAAGGGCATCCGCAGAACGAGTACGCGAATCATCTGGCGACGCGTGCGGCAAAGGAGCAGACCAGCTCCGGCGGCATCGTCGCGTCGCAGTTCGATGCGTGGTTGGCCGCAGAGCGCGCGAAGGGGCGCATGGCAGCGGCGGAGCCGCAGTCGTTTCCGGACGACGCGGGCTTCAAGGCGCTCCGTTCCTATCCGATCGTGAGGCCTCCGACCACGCTCACCTGAGTCCGCGTCGCGGACGGGGAGTGTGTTATGAGACGGTTGGTGGCAGCTCTGATCCTTGGCGTCGCGATGGGGTATCACTGGGGGTTCGACGAAGGGTCGGCGGGAAAGCCGTCCATCGTCGCGCGCGCGTTGGACAAATTCGGCGCGTCTAAGATTCAGGAAGCGCAGGATGAGCACAACAGGCGAGTGAACGAAGCAATGAAGCCGTGAGGCCATGGACAATCTCGACCGCATGTACCGCCACCTGGTGCGAGTGGTTCGCTCCAGGTTTCCGCAGTATCTGACCGAGCCGTTCGACGTCGCGACGCTGCAGTCGACGATTCTGCCCTATCGGCTGCATCGTCGGGAGCTCGGGCTGGAGTCGAACGACGATTACGAGATCGCGCTCACGGAGCTGCTCTCGGGCATGCGGGATTATCTGCTCGTCGACGACCAGATGCGCGAATCGTTGAAGCGCGAGTTGTCGGCGAAGAATCCGGATCCGGCGGCGTTTAGAAAGTTCGCAAGCGCCATGGTCTCGCTGGCGCCGGCCGCGCTGCGCAGTCTCGAGGCGGGGCCCGACGATACGTCGACGCCGCTCGCGGCGCCGGTGGTGGGACACGTGACCGCTACTCCGCCGGCGCGTGTCGTGGAAGCACCGACGGTCGCGGCGCCCCAGGTGCCCCAGACGCCCCAGGCGCGGCGCGCGCCATCCGAGCCGCGAGCGACTCCTTCGAGCTCGACGCCGGCGACGCCGTCCGTGCCGTCGATGGCCATGCCCTCACGCACCGGCGCGAAGGCGATCACCCCCGCGCCCGGCGAGCACTGCCGGGCGTGCGACGAGGTGCTGCCGCCCGGACGTCCGATCACATTCTGTCCGCATTGCGGGCAGAATCTGACGACGATGAATTGCCAGGCATGCGGCGCCGAGCTCGAGGTGGGCTGGAAATTCTGTCCCGTCTGCGGACGGCCGGCCGCTCGCTGAGCCGATCCAAGGCTCGCCCCGCTCTTGCAGGAGAGCCTTGCGGTACTTCAGGCCAGGACTTCAGCATCGAGTCATGTGATCATGCACGTTCGTACTTTTGCCGGCGCCATGCTGTCGGCGCTCCTCGCTTCGAGTTGTGTGCCGACTGCGGGCACGGCTGGCTCCACGAGCGCAGGCGCGCCCGGGCCCGCGGTGCCGAACACCGGCGCGGCGGTGCAACAGCGCGGATGGCGTGTCGGTACCGAAGAACACGTCGATCTCTGGCTGCACGGTTTCGCGATGCTGACGAGCGATACCGGACACGTGCCGTTCTTCCTGCGCGGGTACAAGCAGGAAATCACCAATCTCAAGAAGCAGCGCAACGTCGTCACGAATCTCGACGCGAATCGCCAGCAGCTCTCGCAGCGGTTCGCCACGACGCCATCGCTGGCCAACGCACAGTTCCTGGCGATGTACTTCTCGTCATTTCAGGAAATCGTGAACGCCACCGACCTGTTCATCCGCGCGAACGGTGATCCGCGCGCCGCGTCCGATCCGATGATGCAGCAGGAGATCGCGCTGCTCGCCGCGAACTTTCCGACACCGGCCGATCGCAATTGGGCTCGGTTGTTCGTGCAGAGCCTGCAGGACGAGAGCACGCGATTCTATCACGCGTACTGGTTGGACCAGCAATCGACGCGCGGCGCGGCATTCGCGCAATTCAACCAGCTCTGGGCCGGCCAGTACTACCCGAAGCTGTCGCGCTTTCTCAACAACACGCAACAGGCCGCGGGTGAATTGATTCTCTCGGTGCCGTTGGGCGGCGAAGGACGTACGATCAACACCAGCAATCGAACCAACGTGATCGCGGTCGAGTATCCGCGCACGCCGGACGCCGCACCGAATGCGCTATTCGGCTTCGTGCACGAGGCGGTGGCGAGCCTCGTTCAGGAGGCCATCACCGACAACACCACACCGGCCGAACAGCGATCCGGTGCCACGAACGGGTACGTCGGCAACGGCGCCGTCCGCGGCGGATTGCTGCTGCTGCAGCGCGTTGCTCCCGACCTCGCGCCGAGCTACATGCGCTACTATCTCGCGACCGCTGGCCGCACCGCGACTGGCGACCCACGCGCCGCGTTCGAAGCGGCGTTTCCGCTTCCTACAGCCATCATCAACGCGATCAACGCCGCGATCGACAGCGCACTCGGCGGCATCTGACGCCGAATTCCGCGCCACGTCGTAGTATTCGATCATGGCAGATTCTCATGCTCCGGCCCCCCGGCCCACTGGCGCGAAACTCGATCGTTCGTCGCTCGAGCGAGTGCTGGCGCGCGCGGCTGAGCTTCAAGGAACCGGACCCGACGCAGGCGACGCCGAGGAATTCAGCGAAGAGCAACTGATCGAACTGGGCAAGGAAGTCGGACTGTCGCCGCAACATTTGCGGCAGGCGCTGGCCGAGGAGCGTACCGGCTCCATTGCGCAGGTCGGGCAGGACGCGGGCGGATTGTTCGGCCCGAACGGCGCACGCGCCGCGAGAACGGTTCCCGGCCGCTCGGCGGACGTGCTCGCGGCGATCGACGCGTGGATGCAGCGGCAGGAACTGCTCGTCGTCAAGCGTCATCACGCGGATCGCATCGTGTGGGAAGCGCACCGTGGCGTGTTCACGGGAGTAAAGCGGGCGTTGCGCGTGGGCGGACGCGACTACGCGCTCGCCGAAGCGCACGACGTCTCGGCCACGGTGATCGACGTGGATGACTCGCGCACGCACGTCGTGCTCGACGCGGATTTTCAGAATCTTCGCCGGCGAAGCATGACGCAAATCGTCGGCAGCGGCGTGGTCGGCGTGGCCATGACCGGATCAGCATTGGTGATCGGCGTGATGGCCGCGGTCGCCGCGGCGCCGGTGATTGTCGTGACGGGCGCGGGGATCATCGCGTCGCGCGCGGCGCATCGGCGCGTGGTGAACCGCGCGCAGCTTGCGCTCGAGCAGCTGCTCGACCGGCTGGAGCGCGGCGAGATCGGACGCCGCGGCGCCGATTCGTTGCTCGGGGCCATCGTCGCGGCGGCGAACGCGTTGCCGCTGCCGCCCAAGCGATTCTAGCCGCGGCGGTGTAAGAAGCGCCGGGCGCGGCCGACTATCTGAGTGCCATGACACTCCCGTCGACGCCGCCGAGAACTCAGAGCCAGGACGAACTGTACGACGCGACGCTCGCCGAGCTTGGTGGTGCGCTCGGCCGGCTGGCGCGTTCGTATGAGGATGATCTCGACAAGCGGCAGGACTTGTTGCAGGACATTCATCTCGCGCTGTGGCGCAGCTTCCTGAGCTTCGACGGCCGGTGTTCGCTTCGGACCTGGGTGTATCGCGTCGCGCACAACGTTGCGGCGTCACACGTGGTGCGGCATCGGCGGCTGCGGACACGGCTCGTTGGCCTGGAGGCAATCGATATGCTGCCGGGCGACAGCGACACCGAGGGGAGCGTCGACAGGCAACTGATGGTCGAGCGCTTGTACACCCTGATTCGGCGACTGCGGCCGCTCGATCGGCAGATCGTGTTTCTCTATCTCGAGGGAAGCGACGCCGCCGCGATCGGAGAGATCACGGGCATCACCGCGGTGAACGTCGCGACGAAGATCAATCGCATCAAGAAGCTGCTTGCGCGTTTGGCGCGTTCAGGAGGTTCATATGATGAGTGAGCGCGAAATCGACGAAGTGCGCGCTGCGTGGCAAGAGCAGCCGGTGATGCCGATACCCGTAGCGCGCGCGCAAAACTTGTCGATCGCGGTCGAGCAGATCGACGCGCGTGCGCGGCAAGCAGCGGGCCTCCTCACGCGCGCGCGATACGCCACGATTCTCGGACTCGCGATCTACTTTCCGATCGCGGCATGGGTCGTCACGACGCTGGACACTGGCGCCGAGCGTTTCGGTCTGGCGCTCGCGACGATCGGCGCGCTGTCTCTGGCGTTTCAGGTGAACGTTCATGTCAGCCGCGTGCGGGCCGACATGGCCCGAGTCGATGCGCAGCCCACGCTCGACGCCTACCTCGCGCTCCTCGAGCGGCATCGCGCGTTCTTCATAGGCCGACAGCTATGGTTGCGCATGCTGACGCTGTTCCCGGCACTGTTGATCGCCTTCGGCATTCAGCTGCGCGAGGATCCTCATGATTCCGCGAGCGTCGCGGGCATGGGCGTGGTGCTCATCCTCGCGCTCGCGATGTACATCCAGAGTCATCGCCAGGCTCGGCGAGTGGACGAGGACATTCGCGAGGCCCGCGTGCTCGCCGCCGAAATGCCGTGATCGCGCTCAGGAGGTGAAGAGCGGCAGTCGCACGGGTTTGAGCCGGATGCGCGACACGAGTCGCGTCATGAGGCGATTGCTTCCGACACCGAGCACGCTCAACACGGTAATCGCTTTAACCTCGGCGCGGGAAATCTTGACGATGCCCTTCTGCGTGATTCCGCCCGGCTTTCGCGTGAGATCGCGGAGGGTCGCGTAGGCGAAGAGGAGCGGCAGCGCGCAGAAAAGGCGAATCGCGACGGCGCGGCGCGGCAGTGTCAGCAGGTACGTCGTCGCGTCGTCGAGATCGCGCCAGGCAAGCTGAACGAGCGTCTCGAGCGCCGCATCCGGGCGCTGGCCCGCGAGAATGTCCGCGTGAGCGCTGCCGTACCGGCGAAGCAACTGTTCGGGGATGTAGATGGAATTCTCATGGCGCGCGTCAGTCGCCACGTCCTTGAGAATGTTCACCGTCTGGAGCGCCTCGGCGAATGCTCGGCAGCGCTGTCGCAGCGCCGCGTAGCGCGCCGCCCCGATGCTCGGTGCGTGCTCGTGCCAGAGATCCGTGAGCAAATAGCCGACGGTCCCGGCGACGTAGTAGCAATACTCCTTGTACTCGTCGAGACTCTGAATCCGGATGCCCTTGGGATACGCGAGCACGAACTTGCGCATGCCGGAGATCATCTCGCGCACCCAGTGGCGCACGCGGTCGCGAGTGAGCGCCGGCAGCGCGAAGTAGGCCGCAAACACGAGATCGGTGTTTCTCGCGAGACGCACGTGCGCCTCGTCGCC
This sequence comes from Gemmatimonadaceae bacterium, assembly GCA_035606695.1. Taxonomy (NCBI): domain Bacteria; kingdom Pseudomonadati; phylum Gemmatimonadota; class Gemmatimonadia; order Gemmatimonadales; family Gemmatimonadaceae; species Gemmatimonadaceae bacterium. Next base: position 87,850 of record DATNEW010000028.1, on the reverse strand, counting down.
CTCGATCGTCGCGAGCCGTGTCCCAAGCGCGGCGAGTTGTGTCGCATCGTCGAACGACGCCGAGAGGAGATCGAGCAGTTCGGCTTTTTCTACCGCGGCGAGTGAGGGCGCGTCCTCGATCGTGTCGGCGATGCGGCAGAGGAGATACGACTCGCGAACCGCGGCGCCAAGGGTCCCCGGCAAGAGTCGAATGCTGAGGGCGAACGTGCGCGACACGCGTGGGAGTATCTCGTCACAGAACTGCTGCGCTTGCTCCTGACGCGGTGTCATCATCCCTCGTGGCTCGCCCGGGCGTTCGGCGTGATTACACTATACCGCACGGACCCATCGATGACCACGATTTCTCCTCCTCCCGGCTTTCGCGGCGTCTTCCGCACCGACGATCCCGCCCGTGCGGTTTACTCCGAGGCGGCGGGGATCGGCCGCGCACTGCCGCGGGCGATCGCGGTGCCGATCGACGTCGACGATCTCGCGCTGATCGTGACGTGGGCGGCGGCGAGCGGCGTTCCCCTCATTCCGCGAGGCTCGGGAAGCAGCATGCCGAGCGGCGCGATCGGCGACGGGGTGATCGTCGATCTCAGCCGGTGGCGCAACATCGGGGACGTGGATGTCGTAGCGCGGACCATTCGCGTTCATCCAGGCGCGGTGCGCGCGGACGTCGACGCGAAGGCACGTGCGCACGCGCTGCGCTTTCCCGTCGACCCGTCGAGTGGCGCATTTTGCACGATCGGCGGCATGGCGTCGACCAACGCCGCCGGTGCGCACTCGATGCACTTCGGCTCGATGCGAAAATGGGTGAACGCGTTGAGCTGCGTCTTCGCCGACGGAGCGCGCGCCGAGCTGCGGCGTGGCCATCCGTCGCCAGCGGGCATTCCCGCGATCGAGCGGCTTTCATCGATCGCGGGCGAACTCGGCTCGGATCGCCATGCGGGAGTCATCAAGGATTCTTCGGGCTACGCGCTGGCCGAGTATCGCCGGAGTGGCGATCTCGTCGATCTGCTCGTTGGCAGTGAAGGCACGCTGGTGTTTTTCGTCGAAATCGAGTTGCTGCTGACGCCCGCGGCCGTGGCGACGAGCAGTGTGTTGGGTGCGTTCGCGTCGCTCGAGCAGGCCGTGGACGCGGCGGTTCGCGCGCGCGAGAGCGGCGCCGTCGCGTGCGAGCTGCTCGACAAGACGTTTCTCGACGTCGCGGCATCAGGCGGCGGGACGACGCATGTACCGGCGGCCACGGAGTCCGCGCTCCTCGCCGAAGTCGAAGGGAGTGACGCAGCGAGTGCGGCGGGTGCGGCAGCCGAGATTCAGAAGATTTTTGCGAGCGCGGGCGCGACCGACGTTCGACTGGCGCTGGATCGCCCGACGGAAACAGAGCTCTGGGAGCTGCGCCATGCCGCGAGCCCGATCCTCGCTCGGCTCGATCCGAGCCTCAGATCCATGCAGTTCATCGAGGACTGCGCCGTCCCGCCGGCGAGCTTGCCCGCGTACGTCCGCGGCGTGCGCCGCATTCTCGCGGAGAACGAAACGCGAGGCGTGATCTTCGGTCATGCCGGCGATGCGCACGTGCACGTGAATCCGCTCGTCGACGTGTCGCGGCCGGATTGGCGCCAGAAAGTCGAGTGCATTCTGGACGCAGTCGTCGCGCTTGCCGCCTCGCTCCGGGGCACGTTGACGGGCGAGCACGGTGACGGTCGACTGCGCACGCCGCTCATGTCGCGCGTGTGGCCGGAGTCGGCGCTCCGCGATTTTGCGGCGGTGAAGCGGGCGTTCGATCCGCGCGGCATTCTCAATCCGGGTGTGAAGATGGCGCTTTCGGGCGAGCAACCACTCGGCGAGATCAAGTACGATCCGTCGCTGCCCTCGCTGCCGGCGCCGGCGCGCGCCGCGCTGGATCGCGTGGAGCGAGAGCGTGCGTACTCGCGGTTCCGTCTCGATTTGCTGGGCGACGCGCGCTGACACGCCCTGACGGGCGATGACGCGCGGTTGCCGCTTGTCGCCCGCCGCGCGCGGTCATTGATTTCGCTCTTCGTCGTTCCCGCCGATTTCCGACTACCGATTCCCGACCCGCCGATGCGCTACTACGCCGAGCCCGTGCTCACGCTGCTGTCACGTCCGAGCTTCACGACGCCCGAGCATTTGCCCGTGAGCTGGATTGGCGAGAGCACCGACGGCGAGCGATTGGCCGAATTTGCCGGACGGCTCTGCTACATGAGCCAGCACAATCCGGCGAAGCGTGAGACGCGGGAGTATCTGGAGAACATCAAGAAGCAGGGGCACGGGAGTGTGCTGGAGCATGCGAACTACTCGATTCTCCTCGAGGGCGTGAGCCGTTCGCTGACGCATGAGCTGGTCCGGCATCGTGCCGGCTTCGCCTACTCGCAGCTGTCGCAGCGCTACGTGGACGAGTCGCAGGCGAGCTTCGTGATTCCGCCGGCGATCGTGGCGGACGAGGCGCTCGAGGCGACGTGGCGCGCGCAGGTGGAGCAGGCGCAGGCGACGTACGTCGATCTCGTGGCGCAGCTGATGGAGCGCTATGGCTGGGTGGCGGACAAGGTCCATCGCCGGAAGATGGCGCGCGAGGCGGCGCGTGCGGTGTTGCCGAATGCGACGGAGACGAAAATCGTCGTGACGGGAAATGCGCGCGCGTGGCGGACGATGCTCGAGCTCCGCTCGAGCGAGGGCGCGGAGCTGGAGATTCGCCGGCTCGCGGTGGCGGTGTTGCGGCTGCTCACGCAGGAAGCGCCGGGATTTTTCTCTGATTTCGAGATTTATCAGGGCGAGGATCGTCGCGAGGCGGCGCGAATTTCTTACCACAAGGTCTGACGCCGCGAACGATCGCAACAAAAAAAGCAGATCCTCGCTTCGCGAGGATGTCGGCCATCGCGCACAAAGTGCGCGATGGCCGAAAATAATTGTTGCGCGAAAAAATCCAGAATCCTATTTTGCGCGACATCTATAGATGGCCTTGTTTTTGCCCGTCGCGTACGTGAAGGAATTTCCAACGCGAGTCGAACGCACGACAGGCGGCAAGCAGGGCGAGATGCAGAGCGGCAACGGCGCCGCGAACGAATTCCAGAGGTTGGATGACGCGCATCGGGTTCGCGTACAACCAAAAACCTGAACCGACTGTGGGCCTGGTGAGCGCGACGGATGCCGATCCGCGCGCCGACGAAGAGCCCCCGTCTTCGAGCCTCAGCGACGCCTACGCGGAGTGGGACTCCGCCGAAACGATCGACGCCGTCGCCTCCGCGCTCTCCCACTACGGCGACGTAATCCGCCTCGAGGCGACTGAAGAATTTCCCGAGCGCCTGCGCGCTGAGCGCCCCGACATCGTCTTCAACATCGCCGAAGGCCTCTACGGCACCAATCGCGAGGCGCACGTCCCCGCGATCTGCGAATTCCTCGGTGTTCCCTACTCGGGCAGCGATCCGTTCACGCTCTCCCTCTGCCTGCACAAAGCGAAGACGAAGGATTTTCTCAGCGCGCACGGCATTCCCAACGCGGCGTACGCCCTCGTGGAATCCGACGACGATCTGAGCGATCTCATCTCGGGCGCTCCACGCTTCGCGCTCGACGCGACGCGCTTCCCGCTCTTCGTCAAGCCGGTGCAGGAGGGTTCCTCCAAGGGAATCACCGAGAAGAATCTGGTTCGTTCACGCAACGAACTGGTCGAACAGACGCGGTTTCTGCTGGCGACGTACGCGCAGCCGGTGATCGTCGAGTCGTATCTGCCCGGCGCCGAGTTCACGTGCGGCGTGCTGGGCAACGGCGCGAACGCCCGCGTGCTGCCGCTCGTCGGCATGAACTTCGGATCGCTGCCGGCCGGTGCGCTGCCGATTTATGGCTACGAAGCGAAGTGGATCTGGGACACGCCGGATGAGCCGCTCGAGATCTTCGAGTGCCCTGCGCCGATCGAGCCACGCCTGCGTCTGGCGATCGAGCACGTCGTGCTGCGCGCCTATCGCGTGCTCGGCTGCCGCGACTGGTCGCGCGTCGACGTGCGGCTCGACGCCGCGGGAATTCCGAACATCGTCGAGGTGAATCCGCTGCCGGGAATTCTGCCGAATCCGGAAGACAACTCGTGCCTGCCGAAGGCGGCGCGGGCGGCGGGGTTGGGATACGACCAGTTGATTCAGTCCGCGTTACTCGCTGCCGCGGCGCGTTACGAGCTCGAATTTGCGCGTACTCCCAGCGCCCAACTCTCAGCGCCCAACGCCGCGTGAAGATCGCCATCCTCTTCGACGGCGCGTCTGCCTACGCGACGAAACCTGACCAGCTCATCCTCGGCACCGTCGAGGCGATCGAGCAGTCGCTCGTCGCTGAAGGCAACGAAGTCGGCTACATGCCCGTCTTCCACGACGGCAAGTGGATCGAGAAGCTGCGCAAGGGAAAGTTCGATCTCGCGTTCAACATGTGCGAAGGGATCGACGGCATCGCCACGCTCGAGTCGGCGGTGATCTCCGTGCTCGAGCTCTTCAAGATTCCGTTCACGGGCGCGTCGAGCTACACGACAGCGGTGTGTCTCCGGAAGCCGGTGATCAACGGGCTGCTCGAGAAGAACGGACTGCCGATTCCACGTTTCGCGTCGCTTCGCCGCGGCGATCCGCTGGTGAGCGTCGGTTACCCGGCCATCGTGAAGCCCGCAGCCGAAGACGCCTCACTCGGCGTGGAGCAGCGCTCGGTCGTTCGCAACACGCGTCAGTTGGCCGAGCGCGTGGGGGCGATGCTCGACGTGTGGGACGAGGTGATCATTCAGCGTTTCGTCGACGGGCGTGAAGTGCAGGTCGGCGTGCTCGGCGATGCGGTGCTGCCGATCGCCGAGATCGATTTCGGAAAAATGCCGCGCGGGCGGTGGCGCATCGTCACGTATCAGAGCAAGTGGGCGCCGGGGAGCATCGACGACATCGGCGGCATGCCGCGCTGTCCGGCCAAGCTCCCGGCGAGAGTCGCCGCCGAGTGCCGGCGCGTCGCGCTCAAGGCGTGGATGCTCTCCGGCGGATTCGGGTACGGCCGCGTGGACATGCGGCTCGATGCGAACGGTCAGCCGTGGATTCTCGAGGTGAACGCGAATCCGGACATCGCGCCGGACGCCGGACTGGCGCGCATGGCGCGCGTGGCGGGCATCGAATACGGCGCGCTGATCCGCAACATCTGCGAGATGGGCCTCGCGCGCAGCCGTCAGCCGTCGCCGCCGGACGAGTGGTTGCTGGCGCAGAAGCTGTCGGGGGTCGAGAACCCGGTGGAAGGGACGCCGGAGCTCGATCTCTTTGCGGTCGGTCAGGAGTGAGCATCACCGCATGTCATCATCAGTCAAGCTGGGCGCTCTTACCAAAGGGCATCGCAATCGTATTCGGGAAATCCTCGACGCCACGGCGGTGTTTCGCGATGAAGAGGTCGCGGTGGCGCTGGAGTTGTTCGACGAGACCTTCGCGGCGGGACCGGCCCGGGCGCCGTACGATCCGGGCGACGGCGTGGCGAATTACGAGTTTGTCGGGTCGTTCTCGCGCGAAGGTCAACTCGTCGGATACGTCTGCTATGGCGCGACACCGGGAACGGATCGCACCTACGATCTCTACTGGATCGCGGTCCATCCGGATTTTCAGGGCGAGGGCGGCGGTTCGCAGCTGCTCGACGAAGTCGAGCGGCGGCTGCGGCAGCGGGAAGCGCGATTGATCGTGGTCGAGACGTCGTCGCGCGGTGACTATGCGCCGACGCGTCGTTTTTACGAGGCGCGGCGGTACGTCGAGGCGGCGGTGCTCGGGGATTTTTACGCGCCGGGAGATGATCGCGTGATTTATACGAAGCGGCTGGATGATTCGCGCTAAAAGGCGCTGAAAAGCGAATGGAAACTGCGAATGGCGAGAGCGATTGGAAAAGGCGAATGGAGACAGCGATTGGAAAGGGCGAGCGCCCCTTCCAATCGGTTCTTCCATTCGCGGTTTCCATTCGCCTTTTCCAATCGCCCGTTCCAATCGCCGTTCGCAGGTCATGCAATTTCCTTATCCTGAACCGAACGCGGAGTTGCGGTGCATGAGTGACTGGCAGAAGGTTCTCCACGAGAGTGTCGACACGCTGAGCAAGCTCGCCGAACGTTTCGGCGACGACGTCATCGACGTCGATGGATTGCAGCCGGCGTTCGACAACTTCCAGATGCGGATCACGCCGAACGCCCTGTCGACGATCAAGGAGATCGGCGACCCGATGTGGCAGCAGTACGTGCCGACGACGCAGGAGCTGGACATCGTCGATGGCGTGATCGACTCGCTGGACGAAGACGGCGACTCGCCGGTGCCGAACATCACGCATCGCTATCCCGATCGCGTGCTCTTCCTGGTGAGCCCGGTCTGCGCGACCTACTGCCGCTTCTGCACGCGTCGCCGGAAGGTCGGCGATCCGGAGAAGATCCCGCTCAACCAGTACGAGTCCGCGCTCCAGTACATTCGCGAGCACACGGAAATTCGCGACGTCATCATGTCGGGCGGCGACCCGATGATGCTGTCCGATCGCCGGCTGGAGTATCTCTTCCAGCGCCTGCGCGACATCCCGCACGTCGAGATCATTCGCCTGGGCAGCCGCATCACGTCGCACTTGCCAAGCCGCATCACGCCGGAATTCTGCGAGATGGTGAAGAAGTACCATCCGGTGTACATGAACACGCACTTCAATCATCCGGCGGAGCTGACGCCTGAATCGGTTGCCGCGCTCGGACGCCTGGCCGACGCCGGCGTTCCGCTCGGCTGCCAGACGGTGCTGCTCAAGGGCGTCAACGACGACCCGGCCGTGATGAAGGAGCTGATGCAGAAACTGCTCAAGGCGCGCGTGCGGCCGTACTACATCTACATGGCCGATCAGGTCGCGGGCGGCGAGCATTTCCGCACCAACGTCGAGAAGGGTTTAGAGATCGTGAAAGCCCTGCGCGGTTGGACGAGCGGCCTCGCGGTGCCGCACTTCGTCATCGACGCGCCGGGCGGCGGCGGGAAGGTCCCGCTTCTGCCGGAGTACGTCGAGGAGATCAACGAGGACGAGGTGATCTTCCGCAACTACGCGGGCGAGCGGTACGTCTACAAGCAGCCGCGCCAGCCGGCGATCGCCGCGTCGGCATGCGGCAACGCCGCGGCCGCCAAGTCCGACGTCGTGCCGATTCAGATCGGGAAGAAGGCGAAGCCGAGAAAGAAGACCGTGGCTCGGAAGCGCCGCACGGGGACGTAAACGTAACCACGGTCATCCTGACGAGCGAAGCGACGAAGGATCCCCTGAATGCCGAGCGGGATCCTTCGTTTTTTCAGGCGGCAAGAGCGCGCATGTGACCTCCGTTACTCCGATTCGCTGAACTCGTCGCGGATTTCGCGACGACGACGTTCTCGCACTGTTTTGGCCTTCGTGCGATCCTCGGCCCACGCGTGCAATAGCGCCTTGGCGAGTTCAATTTCCTGCCGCTGAACTCCCGGCTGCGTCGCGTTTCGCCGATAATACCACTCCGCCATCAGCGTGCGCGTGCGCGGATGTGGCGACTTGGTGTCACCGTGAAGGAATCGGTTGAGCGCGCTATAGCTCGGAAGCCCGATTTCTGCCGCGACTTCGCGGAGCGACGTCTCCGCAACGCGCTTTCGGATCGCGTCGCGCAATGCATCAACGGAGAACCGGGAAGCCCCTGTCATTGACAGGCCCCCGGCACGCGCTTAGCCTCTGTGCGAAATCTTGTGCGAAATTTTGTATTACACGTGGGAGCTTATCGCGCCAGCCGGGTGTGGCGCAATCCGTCTCACGATCGGTTCGGCGCGGTTCGCCGAGTGACCGGGATATTCGCGAGGGCTGTTCGTGGCGCGTCGACGCAACAATCGAGGTGGTGAAACTCCGGCAACGCCAGTTGCCGATTTTCGCTACGATGCGTCGCGCAAGAACAACCCAACGGCCGGTTTGGCGGCGCAAGGTCGTGTGCGTGAGACACCGAAAGTCCCGTACGCGTACGATCCGCATTTGCCGCCCGAGTTGCGCTTTGACGCGACCGGCGGCGCCGACCAGCTACCGGAATTGCTCGCCGAGGCGACGCGGCGCCGCCTCACTGAGACGGAAGCTCGGCATGTGGCCAACGCGCTGCAGCAGCGGCAACCGTGGCTGGAGTGGACGGGCAAGCGCGAGGCCAAGGGGTTCGTCGTCGATCCGGTCGCGCTTCACATTCATGAACGCGTCAGTGCACAGGCGATACTCAAAGCCGCGCGCCGCGAGGATGTCCAGCGCGATCTATTCGCTGATCCCGAGCAGCCGTATCGCGAGGCCGTTCAATTCTACCAGCATGATGTCGACTGGGCGAACCGGCTCATCCTCGGCGATTCCCTTCAAGTGATGGCGAGCCTCACCCGGCGCGAAGATCTCGCCGGCAAAGTTCAGATGATCTATCTCGATCCGCCCTACGGGATCAAGTTCGCGAGCAATTTTCAGAGCCAGGTCAGCAAGCTCAGAGTCGATGACCGGGAATCCGATCTCACTCGCGAGCCCGAAGTGGTCAAAGCGTACCGTGACACGTGGACACTTGGCGTCCACTCATACCTCGCGTACTTGCGTGACCGCCTCATGCTCTGCCGCGAAATGCTCGCGGATTCAGGCAGCATTTTTGTTCAGATCTCGGATGAGAATCTTCACCGTGTGCGATCGGTGCTCGATGACGTGTTCGGACAAGGCGGCTTCATCGGGCTAATCACCTTCACGAAGAAGGGAAGCCAATCGGGCGATTTTGTTCCGCCGATCAATGAGTTCATTATCTGGTACGCCAAGGACCGAGATGGTGCGCTCGCGCGATTCCGTCGGCTATACGCGTTCCGCGATCCAGCCGATGCTGATGGATTCGGCAACGCGCAATTGCGCAGCGGTGAAGTTATCAATGCTTCGGCACTCGAACCCGGGCTCGAGGCAGGCGTTGATTACCGACTCTTCAGTTCGAACGCGTTCTACAGCGACAAATCCGGCCCGAACGATCCCGTAGTTCTTCGAGACCAAAGTTTCCCATCGGGTGGAAACTCCTGGAAGATCGCGCCAAGAAACATACCTCGTGTCGATGCGGCCGATCGAGTGCTGTACACGACGAACCGTATTCGGTTCAAGCGCTACGCTGACGATTTTCCCGCTGTCGCGTTGACCAATGTCTGGAATGACCTGGCCGGAACACCGGACAAGCGGTACGTCGTTCAAACAAATGCGCGGGTCATTGAGCGATGCCTCCTGATGACAACCGAGCCCGGCGATCTCGTCCTCGATCCGACCTGTGGCTCCGGCACCACCGCATTCGTCGCCGAGCAATGGGGTCGACGCTGGATCACGATCGACTCCTCTCGCGTCGCGATCGCCATCGCGCGGCAGCGGCTGCTCACCTCGCGCTTCGATCAATACAAGACCAAACCGCCGAAACTGGAAGGCGGGCGCACTCATAAGGAAGGCGATCCAGCGAACGGCTTCATCTACAAGACCGTTCCCCATATCACGCTCAAGAGCATCGCGCAAAATACCGGCCTCGATCCGATCCTCACGAAACATGCAGCCATTCTCGCGCAGAAGCTCACCAAAGTGAACGCGGCGCTGAAGAAGGTTTCCACCGATCTTCGCCGACAACTCAAGACAAAGCTCGCCCAGAAGGAGCGTCGCGAAGGAAGACGCTCAATTTCTGACGCCGATCGACGCCGCTGGCTTCTGCCAGCGGCCGAATGGCGGGAATGGGAAATTCCATTTGACGCCGACGACGATTGGCCGGCTGGGCTCCGCTCAGCGCTTGCCGACTATCGCGCCGCATGGCGCGCGAAGATGGACGAGGTGGACGCCGCCATTGCGGCGAGTGCGGAGCCTGCAGAACTCGTCGATCAGCCGGAAATCGTCTCCGGCGTCGTCCGCGTCACCGGACCGTTCACCGTCGAGGCGGTGATGCCGGCCGAGGAATCACTCGACGACTCTCCCATCGAATCGACCGCGGACGATCTCGAGACGTTCGGCCCGAATTCCACACAAGCGGACGCCATTAACGGTGAGGCGTATGTCGATCGCATGCGCAGATTGCTGCTAGCCGATGGCGTGCGATTTCCCGATAACCATGTCGCCAAGATCTCGCGCCTGGATCCGCTCGATGACCCGTTTCTTCACGGCGAGGGAGAGTGGAATGCCGGCAATGGTCGTTCCCGCCGAGTCGCGGTCAGTTTCGGACCTCAACACGGACCGGTGACGGCCGTTCAAGTCGAAGAGGCGTTGCATGCGGCGTCTCGACGCGGCTTCGACGACGTCGTGTTCGCCGGATTCAACTTCGACGGCGCAGCGCAGGCGGTCATCCAGGACGACCCGAACCCGAGAGTGCGCGCGCACCTCGCGCACATCCGTCCAGACGTCCAGATGACGGGGCTTCTCAAGGACACGCCGAATTCGCAGATCTTCACGGTGTTCGGAACACCGCGCACGCGATTGGATCACCACGCAGACGGCACCTTCACGGTGGCAATGGAAGGCGTCGACATCTATGACCCGGTCGCGAACGCAATCGTCCCGACGCGGGCAGACAAGGTCGCTGCATGGTTCGTCGACAGCGACTATGACGGCAGAACATTCTGCATCACGCAAGCCTTTTTTCCGGACAAGACCGCGTGGGACAAGCTCGCTCGCGCACTCGGCGGGTATATCGACGAAGACAAATTTGCGACACTCAGCGGCACGAGCTCGCTGCCGTTCGAGGCAGGAGAGCATGCGCGATGCGCGGTGAAGGTCATTGACCCACGCGGCAATGAGGTAATGCGGGTTCACCGGCTCGAGTCCAGCCCGGAGCGCCGCCGGCGCTCAGCCTGAGACGCCGCACGATGGCACCGAGGAAGCGCGCGACATCGAGCGAAGCCGAGGCACGCGGGCAAGAGCCGCTGCCGATTCAGCCGGTAGCGTCACCGATTCTGTGCAGCCCATATCAGGAACCCGCCTGGCATTGGCTCTACGACACGAACATGGGAGCCGCGACTCGAACTGAAGGCCGCCGAGAGGCGAGTTATTGGTTTCGATCAGAACGCACGAGCGGAGGCCAACTCTCGCTCATCGCGCAGGAGGAGAGCGATCCCCTCGAGCTCGTAAACGCTCTTCGCGAGGACGTTCGACGGTGGCGTGAGTCGGAATGGGAAGGCGCGACGCCGGTGACAAAGCAGTTGCTCCGTCACTGGACTCGAGCGGAGCGATCGCGACCCCTGTTTTTCTGCCAGCGCGAGGCAGTCGAGACGATCATCTACCTGAACGAGATTCTCGGCACACATCGATCGCCGCGGTTCAAACCCAAGCTGTCGCTGGAAGACTACGAGCGTCTGCGCCGGGATGAACGTGTCTCATTTGCGCTCGAGGAACGCGTCGGACGACACGCCTCGATGGTCGACGCGCCGAACGAGGCTGAACTCCCCCCGTTGTTCCGTTACGGGTGTAAGATGGCGACGGGGAGCGGGAAAACCGTAGTCATGGCGATGCTCGTCGCATGGTCATTCTGCAATCGCGGCCGCGTGCCTGGCAACGATCGATTTCCCAGCGCGGCGTTGATCGTGTGTCCCAATATCACGATCAAGGAACGCCTTCAGGTGCTCAGGCCTGATGAGCCAGGCAACTACTACGAGATGTTCGATCTCGTTCCATCGCCCCTCTGGCCGGAGCTGCGCAAGGGCGCCCTGCTCGTCACGAACTGGCACGCGTTCGCGCTCGAGTCTCCGCACGCCGACGGCGGCAAGACCTATACGGTTGTGAACAAAGGCATCGAGTCCAATGATGCCTTTGCGAAGCGCGTGCTCGGAGAGCTCGCGCGCCGCGGTCCAATTCTCGTGTTCAACGATGAGGCACATCACGCCTATCGGCCGGCGCGCGTGACCGACGCTGAATTCTCGCGCGAGGAGCGAGCGGAGCGCGAGGAGGCGACGGTTTGGATTGCGGGTCTCGATCGCATCAACGCGTCCGTCGGTATCCATTGCTGCATCGATCTCTCGGCGACGCCCTTCTATCTGCATGGGAGCGGGTACACGGAAGGAGCACCGTTCCCTTGGCTGGTGAGTGACTTCGGATTGGTCGATGCGATCGAAAGTGGAATCGTGAAGATTCCGCGAATACCCGTCAGTGACACGACCGGTCGGCCGGAGCCCAAGTATTTTGCGTTGTGGCGGCACATCACGGAGCGTTTGGCCCCCGGCGAGAAGCTGCCTGGCGGTAAGCCGAAACCCGAGATCGTGTGGCGGAATGCCGAGGACGCGCTCGCGACGCTCGCGAGTCAATGGATTGAGCGCTTCGAGCGAATGGCGATGGCGAAGCCCGGCCAGGAATTCATCCCGCCCGTTCTCATTGTCGTTTGCGACAACGTCGATATCGCCGAGGAGTTTTACGAACGGATCTCTGGCGAGCGAACGGTGACCGCCGAGTCGAGCGATGTTGAGGACGAGGACGAAGAGAGCGCGAGCAGGCGAGCACCGAAGTCCACGACGAAGACGATATTCGGCCAAGGCTCTCTTTTTCCGGAGTATTTCAGCAACTCGGCGCAAAGGAAGCACACCCTGCGTATCGATTCGCGGGAGCTCGAGCAAGCCGAAACCGGACCGAACGGTGGTAAGAAAGACGCGGCGGAGCGCATTCGCCAAATCGTCGCCTCCGTCGGGAAACCCGGGACGCCGGGCGAACATATTCGGTGCGTGGTCAGCGTGCAGATGCTGAATGAAGGTTGGGACGCGAACAACGTGACGCATATTCTTGGTTTGCGCGCGTTCGGCAGCCAACTGCTGTGCGAGCAGGTGGTCGGCCGCGGTTTGCGACGGATGGACTACACTCCCGACCCGAGCACGGGGCTGCTGACCGAAGAATACGTGGACGTGTATGGCATTCCGTTCTCTGTCATCCCGTTCAAGGGTCGCGAAGTCGGCGCGCCGACTCCCGACGACAGCCCGAAAAATCACGTGCGCTCATTGCCCGAGCGCTCGGAGTTCATGATTCGGTTCCCGGTTGTCGAGGGCTACGTTGTCGCGTTGCGCCACAATCTCATTCGCGCGGACATTTCCTCGATCGAACCGATCGTTCTCGAGCCGGATCGGAATCCGACCGCGGTATTCGTCAAGCCGCAGGTGAGTCATCAGGTCGGAGGACCGGATGTCGCGGGGGGCTTCGCTCTCCAGTTGCAGGACCGGCAGGCATTCTACGAATCCACGCATCTGCAGACTATCGAGTTCGAGATTGCGCGTGAGGTCGTTCGCCGACTCACGGAGGGAAAGGCGGCGAAACTCTCACTTGTTTCGAGGCATCAGCTCTTTCCGCAAGTATTCCGCCTCGTCTCCGAATACGTCGGCACACGCGTGTCGACACGCGGTTGCGATATGCGTGAGCTCGGACTTCAGACCTACACGCAACGCACGGTCGAACGGCTTGTCGCGGCCATCGAGCCGGACGATGCGGCGGGCGAGCTCCCACTGCTTCCACTGCTCAACCGCACGCAGCGTATCGGTGACACGAGTCGCGTGAGCTTCAAGACGATTCGACCCTGCATCGCGACGACGAAAAGCCAGATCGATCAGGTCGTAGCCGACACCGACACCTGGGAACAGGCTGCGGTCTTCCGCCTGGAGCAATCGAACGTCGTCGCGGCGTATGCGCGCAACGATCACCTGGAACTTTCCATCCCGTACGAGTACCTAGGGGTAGCGCACGCGTACTATCCCGATTTCGTGGTTCGACTCACGAACGGCGCACACGTTCTGGTCGAGATCAAGGGGGAGGAAACCGAGCAAGATCGAGCGAAGCACCAAGCCGCTCGCCGTTGGGTCTCGGCCGTCAATCGCTGGGGGCGCGAGGGCGTGTGGGGCTTGGTGGTTTGTCGCGACCCACAGCTCCTCGCAAGCATGCTTCTGCACGTTGACGCGTCAGCATGACGCGCAGCCCGACTCACTCTTTGGGCACACTCCGCCACTTCGCCAGCACTTCAGGCGCGAGCGGCTTCGGCGAGCCAAACATCTCTGTGCCGGCCATCGGCACAAGGGTGTAACTCGCCGGCAGCGCGAGCCGGCTCACGTCAACGTTCGTGCGTATGAAATCGCTGATGTCGGCGGCATTCTCCGAATTGCCGTCGACCGGGCCGACGCTGCCAGCAGGGATCGCGCGCGAGATGGTCGTCGTTCGCACCGCCAGGAGCTGCGTCGGCATTGCGGCGCGCAACGCCTTCGTACGATCGAAGACCTCCTTCATGGCGCCCATCATCGCCGGCAGCTCCCGCGCGGTCGACACGAACGGACTTGGCGTCGCCGCCACGGTGTCCGCGTACCAGATATCCGTGACCGCCTCCGTGGTTGTCGACGGAGGATTTGATCCGGCGGCCGCGCCGAACGCCGACATGTCGATCGTGATCGTGAACGACGACCGCGTCCGGTAGTGTGTCGTGCGAAATCCGTTGATCATCACGCCCCTCTCGAGCGTATCGAGCGACATGTGTATGTCGCTCACCTTCATCGCATCGCGCATCTGATCCATGCCCGGCGCACTCGACATCCCCGACATGTCGGGCGGCGTCGAATACGTCTGCGCCGCCGGATGCACCACGATATAGTCGGTGCTGTCGAACAGGATGTAGTCGCCTTCGGCGAACAGCGGCCGCTGCGCGCCCGACACGATATCCATGCGTCCGCGCGACGTCGCCCAGACGACGTGCGCCGTGTACCCGGTGTCGGGAATGGCGGGGACGGGCCGCGCGCGATGCGTCGACCCGCGAATGGTGTACGACACTCCCTGCACCCGCGTGATGGGGGCCGCGGCACCCGCCACCAAGATCGTGGCGAACACCGCGGCCCAGCGATACGACCGGTCCATGCGACTCCTGTGAAGTTAGTGCGCCGCGACCAGCTCCTCGTCCTTCTCCTTGGCGTGGTCTTCGATCACCTTCTGCGCCACCTCGTGCGGTGCTTCCTCATATCCCTTGAACGCGCGGTGGAACCTCGCCCGCCCCTGCGTCATCGACGACACGGAGCTGGCGTAGTCATGCAACTCGGCCTGCGGCACGATCGCGCGAATGACCGTGCCCGCATCACTCGGCTCCGAGCCAAGAATGTGTCCGCGGCGCGATGAGAGATCGCCGAGCACGTCGCCCATGTAGTCGTCGGGCGTCGTGACTTCGATTTCATCGAGTGGCTCGAGGAGCACCGGCTTGCATCTCGCGGCAACGCCCTTGAACGCGAGAATGCCGGCCATCTTGAAGGACATTTCGTTCGAGTCGACGGTGTGATACGAGCCGTCGTACACCTCGACCTGGAAATCGACGAGCGGATAGCCGGCGAGAATGCCGCGCACCGACGCTTCCTGAATTCCCTTGTCGACGGCGGGGATGAACTGCCGGGGAATCGAGCCGCCGACGATTGAATCGACGAAGCGGTAGCCAGTCCCGCGCGGCAGCGGCGCGAATCGCACCCAGCAGTCGCCAAACTGCCCGCGGCCGCCCGATTGTTTCTTGTGCCTGCCCTGGCCCTCGGCTTTCGCCTTGATCGTCTCGCGATACGCGATCCTGGGCTTCGAGAGCTCGGCCGTCACGGCGAACTTTCGTTTGAGTTTACTCATCGCCACTTCGAGGTGCCGCTCGCCGAGGCCGGAGACGATCGTCTCGTGCGTCTCGGCGTTGTAGTGTACCTCGAACGTGGGGTCCTCGTCGTGCAGCCGGTGCAATCCGGATTGCAGCTTCTCCTCGTCGGCGCGGTTGGCGGCGTGCACCGCCATGTTGATCGTCGGCTCGGGGAAGGTGATGAGCGGCATGCGCACGGGATGCTGCTTCGTCGAGAGGGTGTCGTTCGTATGGGTGTTGCGCAGCTTGGCCACGCAGCCCAGATCGCCCGCGTGCAGCCGCGGTACCTCCGTGCGCTCCTTGCCCTGGGCCACGGAGAGGTGATTCAACTTCTCCGCCCCGGCGCGCGTGGCGTTGTACAACTCGTCGCCGTTGGTGATGGTGCCGGAATACAGGCGGAAGAAGGTGACGTCGCCGACGTGCGGCTCGGACATCGTCTTGAACACGTGCGCGATGCAGTGCTTGTCGTCCTCGGCGTGAATGTCGACCGTCGCGTCGCCCTCGGCGCCCGTGAACGCGTGCACCTCTTCCATCTCGAAGGCGTTCGGCATGAGCTCGACGATCGTCGAGAGCACGGCCTGCGTGCCGTAATTGTGCTCGCTCGAGACGCAGAAGAGCGGGAAGAGCTCCATGCGCTTCATCGCTTCCTTCATGCCGGCGATCGCGTCGTCGCGCGAGATGTCGCCGCCCTCGAGATAGCGCTCGAGCAGCGTGTCGTCCGTCGCCGAGATCGACTCGATCAACTCCGCGTAGTAGCGGTCGAACTGCGCTTGTGCTTCTTCTGGTATATCAGTTTCCTCATACTCGCCCGTCTTCACGCCGCGCTTGAACTGCAGCGCGCGCTTGGTGAAGAGATTGATGACGCCATGGAAGTCGGGGCCTTCGCCGATCGGGATCTCGACGGGGATGACCTTGTTCGTCAGCCGCGTCTTGATCTGCTGGTAGATGCGATCGAAGTCGGCGTGCTCCTTGTCCATCATCGACACCACGAACAGCACCGGATCGCGGCGGCTCACCGCCTCGCGGAACATGCGCTCCGTACCGACTTCGACGCCGGACGTCGCCGGCACGACGACGAGCGCGCCGTCGGCCGCGGCCAGACCGGCGATCGCGTCGCCGTTGAAGTCGAGATACCCCGGGGTGTCGATGAGATTGATCTTGGTGTCCTGCCACTCGGCATAGGCGCAGCCGAGGTTGATCGAGAATCCGCGCTCGATTTCTTCGGCGGCGTGATCGGTCAGGGCGGTGCCGTCCCTCACCGATCCGTGCCGCTTCGCGCTGCCTGACACAAAGGCGAGCGCATCGACCAGACTGGTCTTGCCGCTCGCCCCGTGTCCTACCACCGCGATGTTGCGGATCTCCGATCCCTTGTATTCTCTCATAACGAGAACCCCTCCCTCCGCGTGACGCGGAATCCGGCCGGTTAATCGGAACGCCGCTGGTCAGCGGTGCTGTGGCGTGAGCGCAGCGTGCCGATGCGCGGGGCTTACGGTCAGCCAGGCGCGCAGGGTTTCGTCGCCGACGAAGTCGTCGAGAGGCGTGGGGTGCGTATTCGCGTTCGTCATGCTACGAACGGGGCACGGTGCTGCATTTCGACAGCCTCGGCATGCGATCCTTCTCCCTGACATTCTGAGCATGTCCCGGGAGGCAAGGCTCGTCAAGGGCGGAAACGCCGACTTCAACGGTCGAGAACGGCCGAGGCTGGCTATTCGAGTTCCCGGGACGGCACGGTGGCTTCTCCGAGCTCCCTCCGGCGCTGCTGCAGAATGTTGTCGAACGCGCGCCGGATGACGAGCAGAATCTCGGCGTTCTGTCCGACGAGCTTGCGCCCAACAGGCGATTCATAGAAGGCGATCATCGCGCGCAGCTCACTCGCGACGAACGCGTCCGCGAACGCGCTGGCGACGATGGGCCGGCTCACTTCCGGCGGCAGGTATTTCGCGGCGAACATTCGCGTTTGGGATTTGACGCGAACGCGGCGATCGGCATCGCGCGCGTCGGATTCCTGCGTCTCGGGACTACTCGATCGAACATCGCTCATCGAGTCCGGCGCGAACGACGGGTCCATCACTCCGATGAGCCGATTGGCCAGCGCAAGCCGCTCGGGATCTGCTGCCGACTCAGTGTGCACGTGGCCGCTCCGTTGCAAATGACCGGAAATCCCCGGCGGCGTTGCTCGAAATGAGTCGCCGGGACCGCGCTCGACGTGGCGCCACGGTACGCTAAGTCCCAAGCGTGAGCGATGCGTGAGCGATCGATCCGCCGCGCGTTTACAGCGTCCTTGCGGCCCGTAGTGCCGTGCAACAGAATAGGCCATCCGTCGCGCTGTGCGGCGCACAACTTCTGTTTCGGTGTCCATACAAATTCCCGCGTCTCGCGCTTCCGACGGCCGTGCTACGTCGCTTCGGATCACCCTCTTTGGGCGAGTCGCGGCCAGCATCAACGACCGCGAGCTGAACGGACGCTCCGTCGTCGTGACGGCGGCGCTGCTGTTGTTCGCGCTCGACCGCGGGCGACGTTGGACGCGCGACGAAATGGCGCTGCTCCTGTGGCCGGACGCGGACGCGGCCACGCAACGCAGCCGCCTGCGCTGGCTCCTGGCCAAGCTGCGCCGCCTCGGTCTTCCATTTACGGAAGCGGGCGACGTGCTCTCGTTGCCCGCGTCGATCGTCGACATCGATACCGATCACGTCGCGGCGCTGCCGCCGGATGAGATCGCACCGCTGCTTCCGTCCTACGCGCCGACCTTCTCCGCCGCGTTCGAGCGGTGGCTCGACGAACAGCGCGAGCTGCTGCGCGTCAGAGCGACGCGAACGTTGAACGAGCGCGCGAACGTCGCGCGCGAGCATGGCCAATGGCCGACCGTGATCTCACTCGCCGAGGCAGTGCTGCGCGTCGATCGTTGGAACGAGAGCGCGGTGTTGAGCCTGGCCGACGGTCTCTGTCGGGTCGGCGATCGCGAAACGGCGCTGCAGACACTTGAAGCGTTCCTCCGCGCCACCGAAGACAGACCCGAGCTGCAGGTCGAAGGACGGTTGCTGGTGCAGCGAATCAAAGGCACGCCGGAGCCTCGCTTCTCGCCGATCCCACGGCTCGTCGGCAGGGACGCGCCGCTGGCACAACTCGCCGAGCTGCTTCGCGTCGCCCGACTCGGACAAGGCGGCGCACTCTTGCTCGTCGGTCCGGCCGGCATCGGGAAGACGCGACTGCTCGACGAAACCATCGCGCAAGCCCGCGCGGCGCGCATGCGTCCCATTCGGCTCCGCTGTCAACGCAGCGACAGCCGTCGGCCGCTCACGGTCGTCGCGACGCTCGCGCACGAGGCGCGGTTGATGCGCGGCGCCGCGGGATGCGCGCCCGAAGCGCTCGCCGAAATCGACCGCTTCCTCCAGCCGGGCTCGGGTGAAGCGGCGCCGCACGAGCGTGAGAATCTTCCAAGTCCGCAGCTCGTTCGCCGCCGCTTGATGAGCGCGTTGATCGATCTTCTGGCAGCCGTCACCTGGGAGTCGCCGCTGGTCATCGCGGTGGACGATGCGCAGTGGATGGATGCGGCCAGCGTCGCGTTCTGGAAAGACCTGGTCCCGTGGGCGGGCAGTCACGCAGTCGCGATCGTGATGTCGCACCGCCCCGGCCGGGGCGACGACGAGTTGACGACGGTTGCTCCGGTCGTCGCCATCGATCCGCTCGACACTGAGGCCGCGGACGCGCTACTCGCTGATCTGGAAGCCCAGTCCGGCCGTCCGCTCGGCGCGCACGTACGCGCCGACGTGGCCGCGCGCGGCGCCGGCAATCCGCTTTTCCTGATCGAGTTGGCGCGGCACCAGGGACAGTCAGCCGGTGCGCCGCCGCGCTCGCTCACGGACGCCTTCGACGGCTCACTCGACACACTCAGCGCGTCGGCGCTGCGCATTCTGCAGGTCGCCGCCATCCTCGGTCCGTATGCTACGATGGCGCGCGTCGAGCACGTCGCGCAACTGCCTCGCGCGCCATTCGTCGACGCGGTCATCGAGCTGGACGCGGCCGGAATTCTCAAGACGGATTCCGCGGGCATCCTCGTCGGTCACGGCATGTGGTCGGATGCGGCGTTGACGCGCGTGTCGCCGCAAGTCGCGCGACTGCTGCACCGCTATGCCGCGGAAGGCATGCAGCAGGAGCTCGCTGAACAGCCATCGCTCGCGCTGTTGTGGGAGACGGTGCGGCATTGGGAAAACGCGGGACTGGGCGAAGATGGACTTCGCACGCTGCAGCGCGGCGCCGAGCATCTCGCACAAAGCGGGTTTCCGGACGCGGCGGCTGAGGCATGCGAACGCGCCATTCGTCAGGTCAAGGATGCGCGCGAATCGCTCGCGCTTCGGCGCCGCCGCATCGAGCTGCTCGTTCACGCGGGTCTTCCGACGAAAGTCATCGAGGAAGTCGATCGGTACGAGCAGCTGGCGCGCGAAGTCGATCCGATGCACGACGCGCACAATCCGTTCGAGCTGGATCGCGAACGCGCGGTAGTCGATGCCGGCGGCGATTGGTCGGTCTATCTCCAACGGATGCTTCGGTGCGCGTCCGCCGAGCATGCGTCGGTGGGTCATCGGCTCCGGGCCGCCAAGGAGACGGCGAAGATGGCGGAGGTCAAGTCGTCGTCGTTGTTGCACGATGCCTACGCGATCGCGCGATCGCTCGAGCCACAAACGGAATCAGAGAAGTGGGATCGAACCAACATCGAGCTGCTGTTTCACCGACGGTTCGGCGACGTGCACAAATATCTCGAGCTCGCGAAACAGTTGACGGCGCGATGTCGAGCGGCGGGCGACACGAGCCGCCTCGCAGGAGCATTGGACTTTGCTGGAGTCGGGTACCGGCTCACAGGACGATTCGCTGACGCACGAGCGGCGTTAGCCGAAGCCATTGAGTTGTATTCCCGCAGCGGCGCGCTTGGCGGAATGATCATCGCGCGGCAACGGTTGATCGGCATGAGCCTCGACGTGGACGCGCCGGCGGTCACGCGACGCTTGCTCGACGAAGCGCGCGGTCCGATCCAGACCCTCGGCTCGCGGGGCATCGGAATGTTCAAGGACATCGTGCTGCCGACCGTCGAGGCGGAGCTCGAGGCGCGGCACGGCGATCCGGAAGAAGCGCTTCGACGCGCACCGTCGCTCGATCGCGCGATCGAACATCACGCGGCAGCGTGGGGTCTCCGCATGCTCGCAATCCACCTGCACGCGCGCACGCGGCTCGGCCGCGAGGACGATGTTTCGATGATCGCCGACGGCATGCGTCGGTACTTCGAGCGTCCTGATTTCTGGCACGACTGGCCGGCGGCGGTGTATGCCGCGCATCTCGATGCGACAGGCGAGACCCCGGCGGCGCGCCAGTTTGCGAGGCGTTATCTGAATGACATTCGGCGAGAGGTCTACGACCCTCCGGCCGTTCTTGCCGCGCTGGCCGCGCGCGCCGAATCACCGCGTGCCGCTCGTCAGCACGCATTGCGGCCAATGAGCGCATGAATTTGCTGTACGCTACTCGCTGTCCCTTTCTCACCCATTCACACACAGGCGGCCGCATGGAACGACGTGACGACGGGCAAACGACTTCGCGCGACAAGAAACCGTATATGGCGCCGACCGTGACGAATCTTGGCGACGTCGTCGAGCAGACGATGGGCGAACCCATGGGAGATACGATGGAATGTCACGGGATGTTGGCCTGGACCGAAGGCGGCGGTTCGGGTGTCGGTGGTGGCGGCGGCGACGGCGGCCGGGTCCCGTCGGATGGCAAGCCGGGCAAGAACACCAAGAAGACGTGAGCGACTCTCCCAACACTCCCAACACACCCACGGCTTCCGTCACCGTGCAGTTGCCAGCGTCGCTCGCGACGCTGGCCGCTGCGTCGGTGGTCGTCGGCGCGGATACGGTCGCGGGTGCGCTGTCGGAAATGCGTGACCGGTTTCCGCGTTTGGCGCCGCGCCTCTGCGATGCCAGCGGGCAGCCGCATCCATTTGTGGCATTGTATGTCAATGCCCGCCCGGTACGGTTGGCGGGCGGTTTGGCGGCACCACTCGCCGACGGCGACGAGATTCGCGTCGTCACGGCGATCGCCGGCGGCTGACCATGTATTGAAGTTGATTGTTCGTTAATGAGCGTTTTGATATTATCGCTCAATCATGGGCGATTTGCGGCCATCGTCCCGTGCGCACCGCGAGCCAGGTCTCGAGCGAAAGGGCGCGCATCATGGGGACCGCACCCGGGCTGATCCCGGTCCGCGTCCGCGCAATCGTCGCCCGAAGCTCCGCTCCGTCAATCCACCCTGCCTGCGCGATCAACGGATCGCGCACGAGTCGGTCGACGAGCCGCTGTTCGTGCGACAACGCCCAGCTCGCACGCCCGTCGATCCACCCTTTCGTCCGCCGCGCTCGAACGATCTCCGGCAGCAGCGCCGAAGCGCCGTTGCCACGAAGCATCTGCTTCGTGAGCCCGTCGTGAAAGACCATGCGGCTCGGCAGCGCGAGCGCATAGTCGACCAACGCACGATTCAAGAATGGATATCGTTTTTCCACGGCCGGCCAGGTCAGCGGCAGCTCGTGCAACGTCGATGCGTACTCGAGGAACGTGCGCGAATTGCGACGCAAGTGCGTGTCGTGGTCCGCGCCGAACCGAACGAGTGACGTCGCCCACGGACGCACCCCGTACCGCCACAGCGTCGCCCACATCGACCGTCGCTGCGCCATGGCGACCGCATGCGCCTCGCGGACCGCATTGCCGACGCGCCAGCTCGCCAGCGCGTCGGCAATGACCACCGCGCTGCCGGAGAGATAATAGTCCGAACCCGCGCCACTCAGGATGTATCGGCCTCCCGCGTCGCGCACGATGCGCTCGGCAGACCGATCGCGCGCCCAATAGGGGTAGTAGATGCGCGGCTCGTCCGTGAGCGGCGGCGGTGCGCCGTCATCCTCCCACGGGTACGACGCCTCGATGTGATCGTTGCGAACCGGACGCTGACCGACGATCGCGCTGATGAATCGCCGCTCATCCGCGCCCGGCATGTCATCGACGTAACTGTACGTGCCGGCAACGCGGCCGGCATCGTGCGCGATGGCGAACACCGTTCCGGAATCAAGACCGCCCGAAATTTCGCACCACGCCGGCACGTCCGCGTCGATGCATGCCGTGACCGCGGCGCGCAGATGCGCGTCGAACGCCGCGCGCTGCTCCTGCTCGCCGCGCGGAATCTCCGGCTTCGCGACTCCCGGCTGCCAGTAGCGTCTCATTCGCCACGAGCCATGCCGCAGCGAGATCGACGTCGCCGAGGGAACGACTCGAACGTCCGACCACACGGTGCAGGTTGGATCGGTCGGAAGCTCGCCCGTCAAATAGCAATGAGCGAAATCGCCGTCGGCGACGCTCGACTCGCTCAGGAGGTCGAGATGCGAGGCGAACAGGGCGCCATCTTCCGCCACGCGGCGGAAGAACAATCGCTTGACCCCGAACGCGTCGCGGACGGCGACGACCGAACGTGCTGCGTCATCGTACAGTACGAGGGCGAATTCGCCGTCGAGATCATCGAGCGTACGCTCGCCGTTCGCGCGATACAACTCGGCGAATCGATCGAGGGAAATGTCGCCGAGTCGGGCGTCACCGATGATCGTCATGCTGCCGACGCGGCTCGCGGAAACGCGGGCACCAGGCTCGGTCCACCACGCCGCCGCGAAATCGCCGTGCGTCACGAATTGCGGCTCGGCGTTCCACTGGTCGCGACCACGCGCGCGCCGCAGACGATCGTCCACCCATTCGCGCGCGCGTCCGTCCGCTCCCGATCCACCAGGCGCGAACGCCGCGAGGAATCCCCTCACCCGCGCAGTTCCGGGAACGGTTGCATCGTGGCGAGCGTTTCGCTGTCGGCGTTGATCGCCTGACCGTTTACCTCCACCCATGCGTGCGCCGTGAACGGCAATGCGATGATGCCAAGCCGAAGCTCGGCGGCAACGCCGGCGTCGCGGAGCAGCATGAGCAGCGCGATCGATTGCTCGAGGCATCGCGCACGTCCCGGAAAGCACGCGGCGGCTCGTTCGACCTGAGTCGCGAGCGAGCGGGCAAATGTGACGGCGTCGCGATCACGTCGCGCGCGGCCGAGCGGACGGCGGCGTGCCCGCTGCACCATCGGGCGCAAACCAGTGCGCCGCAGCCCCGCGCGCACTCGCGTCAACAGGAGCATCGACCGAACGAACACGAACAATCCGTTCATGACGCGTGCGCTCGCACGACGCCACGGTCGCGGAGGTCGGCAAGAAACGCCGCGACGTCGCGCCGCGCGAGTTCGTCGGCTACATCGTATTCGGCGGTGAGAGCCGCGACGATGTCCGGAAATTGCCGCCGCGCCCGAAGTTGTTGCCACACCGCGGTCGCGACCGCATTGAGGCCGTAGTACTCGCCGCGCTCGTAGTCGAGCAGCACCGTGTGCTCGCCTTGCACGCTGTCGAGGACGGATTCGTCCAGCTCGAGCACGATCGATCCACGCGCGAGGCCGGCTTCCCAGGAGGTTGGCGCGTCCGGGTTGGTTTGCGAGGTCATGCAGCGTCCTCGGTGAGACTGTCCAAGAACGGCGCCGGCGCCGGCGTCGCGATGTACGACGTCGAGCGCCACGGCTGTTCCGCGAAGAATGCGATCAGGTCCTTCGTCTTGACGCGAAATTGATCGAAGCGTGCGACGTGCGCGCGTGCCGAGTTCGCGGCGACGTCGCCTCCGAAGGTGGTGAGCGCCGCCACGAATCCGTCGAGTGTGCGCGCCGCGAACCATTGCGACTTGAGATACCCCGCCGTGCGTCGCGCGACACCGGAGTCGATCTCACCCAAACGAACCATCTCCGCGAGACAGTACCGGATATGTATGAGCGGCTCGCTGAATGTTTCATACGGTGCAGTGGGCGCGTGCATCAGCGCCACTTCGTCGTCTTGAAAGTCGTCCGCCGCGAGAAAGTGCGCGTAGACGTTACCGAAGCCGCGAACGCCGAGGTTGCGCAATTCATACGCGCGAATGGCGCCCATCGACGAGAGACCCCAGACCGACCATCCGCGCTCAACCGCGCGTCGCAGCTCCGCATGCCCGACGGCGAGCGCATGGTTGAAACGTCCGTCCACGAGGACCGCCACCCCGGGCTCACCGTCGAGCGCATCCATGTCGCCGCGGCGCGCGGGCGCGCATGGCTCGAACCCCGCGCGCTCGATGAGACTTGTGTCGGCGATCGGCGCATAGGTGGGGCCGACGAACGCGACGTTACGCGACGCGGGCATGCATCGCTCGCAGCAGACGTGGACCGACACGCGCGACGTCCCGATTGAAACACTCGAGCGTCGGCACGATGACGCGTACGACGCTCATCTCGTCGGCGTCGAGAGTAAGGGCGACGCGGCACACCTGGTTGACGCCGCGCGCTTGAAGATGCGCGAGGATTTGCGCGAGTGCCGCATCGACGCTGCCGCCAACGTTGACGGATGCCCGCACGGTCTCGAACGACGCGACGTCCGGCCACGCGGCCATGCGCCGGAATTGTTCCTCCGCGATCCGGTCATGTTCGCCCGCGGGACGTGCGTCGACGCGCGCCTCGCATCGATCGAGATCGTCGCGTCCGCCGTGAATCGCGGTCAGCCGGCTCTGACATGCTTCGGTCACGGCGCGCACCAGCGCGATTTCGGGATCGGCGTGGCAGCCGTAGCCAGCCGCCACGGTCAGACTCGCGATGCGCGCGCGGTCGAACACGGCGGCGTGAAACGTCGGCAGCCCGAACTCGCTGGGCAATTCACGCACAGCGATCTCGCAATCCGCCGACTCGATCGCGCCGAGCAACGCGCGGACCGTCGAGGGCAGCGTGTCCAGACGAACGCCGCGGACGCCGGATCGTACGTTCATGAACGATACCGCGTCACGCTCGACCACTTCGAGCAGCGCGTGCAATGTCGCTTCGGCGACCGTGCTGCCTGACGCAAGCCCGTTGGTCGTGTTCCCGAACAGCCGGCCTTGGGAGGGCAAATACGGAAAGAACACGAGCTCCGCGGGAACAGATACGGTGGCGCCCGAGAGGAGTTCTTCCGCGTCGACGCAGTCGACGGAATCGGCTGTATTGTGCCGCACTCCGCGCAACGGACAGAGATCGATGAGTCCCGACATCGAGCTTCGCGACAACACGTCGCGCGGATCGATGGGCTGAATGGCGTCTCGCAACGCACATCGTTCCGCGACCGCGAGCTCCACCGCTTCCATATAAGCACCGATCTGCGCTTCGATCGGCCGCACGCCTTTGCCGGCACTCACGCACAGCGAATGGTCGGCCGCATCGGGACGAATGCCGGCAAACACCGGAATGCCGATGCGATCGAGCCGCGTGGTGTCCGTCACGCGAGAGACGCCCAGTCGTGCGCCCATGTGTCGTGCGCGCGCCAGGGCTTCGTCGGGTGCGACGGATCTGAGGCTGGAATGGAGACGGTGCACGCGGGCGACGGCGTCCGTTGGCGGGAGGGCTAAAATCGGCTCGGAACCGGGCCGCCGCAAGATCCGCGGCCCTCGTCAGGGCGTCGAAACGCCGCGTATGAATTGTGTGAAAAAAAAAGCGGGGCGACCAAAGTCGCCCCGCTTCCTACGTCCCTACTCTGACAAGTCAGGTTCCGTTCTCAATCTCCTTCGGTTTCGAAGGCCAGTCCATCAGCCTCTCTCATGCGCTCGATGACACTTTCGAGCGGCGCGAACACCGGTCCAGTCAGTCCAACGATCGGCGAAATCGAAATACTGATGGCTCGCCGAGCTCCGTCCGGCCAATCCGGCATCGACAGGCCTGCGACCAGCCGCCGGATCAACTGTCCGCATTCCGACAGCAACTGATTCGCCGTGGAATGCAACGTCTCGAGGGAGATCTCGAGATCGGTCGTTACGAGCTGCCCTGCTGAATCTCTCCAGGCAGCGTCCCCTACGGCCCCACGCTCCGGCCAGATGCCGAGATGCCGAATGGCCTCGGTTCTGTTGCCGTCATTCGATCGGTGTGACTCGACGGCTGCCGCAAGCGCCAACGCAAGCGCCTCCGGATTTGGTTCCCCGTACAACGTCACGATGTCTCGCGACGGCCGCTCGTGTGAATGCAACGGCGACGGGACGGAGTTCACATGCGCCAGCACCGGCGAGTGATCGGGGTTCTCCTCGAGCATCACGAGGATGTCCATGCCCCCCTCCTGTATGTGGTACTGCTGGTCCTGCGGGTCCTGCTCGACCATCCCTACTACCTCGACGATTCCGGACGCATCGAAGTTTCGGCCAACGATGCGCACCCTGAAGCGTCAACAGGATTCGACCCGCAACGCTCCACGATGTTCCTTGTTTAACCGTCGTGCAGTGGCTTCGGTCACATGACGCTCAGATCGCTGTACGAGTCGCTGTACCAGTCGCTGTACGAGCCATCGAGCGCGATCGGAGCGCGCGCACGCAGGAGACTTTTGAGCCTGTTTACTCAGGCAATTCGGGCATTTCGCCAGGGAAAAAGGCAAAGCGCATGCCCACTACGAGCGATATCGCCAGGACGACCGAAACCACGATCCGATCGCCCAGCGGCAGGACCGTCGCGACGCCGCGGCCCGTGGACCACGCGATGAGCCACGACAACACGAGCGACGCGCATGCCACGACCACGGCGGCGAAGATTCGGCGCCATCGCGCGCGCCTCACGAGCCACACGAACGCGGCGCTCCACAACATCGTCACCGCGACGTGCAGCACGACGCCGCTGAACACGAGGCCGACCTCGCCCCCACTCGGCGTTCGATGAAAGAGCGCGGAGCTGATCTCGGCGAAGGGAATGCCGGCGCTGCCCAATCGGCGGCCGGCCGCGATGAGCGCGCCCGTGGTCGCGGCGGAAGCCACCGTGCCGACGACGATGCTGGAGGTCGGGGAGGTGGAAACGGGCAGGGCTTGCACGCACAAAAGCAAGCGATGTGATCGAGAGGACTCAAGGCCCGCGGTCCAGCATCGCGCCAAGAGGGGGCGAGCGGGGAACGATGTCGCAAAACGTCGCACGTTCACGCGCCAGTCTTGCCCGTCTCCGCCCAGCCCGTATGTTTTGACCCGATGCAGGCCGCCACGCACCTCGCCACGATCCTGGTCGTCGAAGACAGTCCCGACCTCGTTGCCCTCCTCGAGCGCGTGCTAGGCGAGAGTGGA
Source organism: Gemmatimonadaceae bacterium (assembly GCA_035606695.1). Classification (NCBI taxonomy): domain Bacteria; kingdom Pseudomonadati; phylum Gemmatimonadota; class Gemmatimonadia; order Gemmatimonadales; family Gemmatimonadaceae; species Gemmatimonadaceae bacterium. The sequence continues at coordinate 60,106 of DATNEW010000028.1, read as the reverse complement.
TACGACGTCAGCTCGGCCAAGGATGGCGAGTCGGGGCTGTCGAGCGCGCTCGAGAACGAGCCGGATCTTCTGATCCTGGACGTCGGCCTGCCGCGTCGCAACGGCTTCGAGGTCGTCCAGGAGCTGCGCCGCAAAGGCGTCAACGCGCCGACATTGATGTTGACGGGGCGCGGCGAGGTTGCGGATCGCATCACCGGCCTGGACGCAGGCGCCGACGATTATCTCACCAAACCATTCGATACTGACGAGTTGGTGGCGCGAGTACGCGCGCTCTTGCGGCGCTCGGCCACCAGTGGCCGGGTACCAAGGTTGTGTGTCGGAGATTTGGTGTTGGATCAGCTGACGCGCGAGGTCTCGCGCGGTGGCCGTCAGCTGGGCCTGACGCAGCGTGAGTTTTCGCTGCTCGAGTTCTTCATGCGGAACGCGGGCCGGCCGCTGTCGAGGGCGCTGATCGCGAAGCAGGTGTGGCGGCAGACGCCCGTGAATGGCGAGGACACGAACATCGTCGATGTGTACGTCGCTTATCTGCGGAAGAAGCTCGATGCGGAAGGGGAAGAGCCGCTGTTGCAGACCGTGCGCGGAGTCGGGTATGTGCTCAAGACGTCGGGGAGCGCCGAGCAAGGGTAAGGCGCGCCGCCTAAGGTTTTGGGTTGCCGTTCTCGTCGACGATGACGATGGGAGCGATGTCGGCCCGACGCAGTAAAGGCTCGAGAGTTTTGCGGTCGCCCGCGACGACGATGGTGAGGTGGCCGGGGTCGATGTAGCGCTCCGCGGCACGAGTAACCTTTTCGGGCGATAGGCCTCTGACTGCGCGAACGTACTGTTCGAGATCACGCAGTTCACCCCCGTAACGAACGGCCTCGGCGACCTGCGACGCGACTGAGTCTGTGGTTTCGAACCTCGTCGGCAGCGACGCTACCGCAACTCCTTCGGCAAAATCGAGTTCCTTCGCCGTAACAGGAGACGGCCCGCGAACGTCGCGCAGTGCGCCTAGCCACGCAATCAATGCGCTATCGACCTTCACCGCATCGACAGATGCCGAACCGGCCTGGATTGAGCGTTGTGGGGTTGGACGCCAATCGACTCCGTACGGAATCCCGGCGTACATGAAGCCGCGCCTGTCGCGCAACTCGACCTGGAGCCGGCTCCCGCCTACCTGTCCGAGAATATCGGCAAGGACATCTACCGCCGGCATCACTGCCGTGTCTCGTTGCGGGCCGAGTTGGCCCACCAGGATGGACGTTCGCAATCGTCCGGGAACATCGACCAGGTAGATGGTCGTGGGTGTCGCGGCATTCACGGGAAATTCCGACGGGCGAGTCTCCATAGCCGATGTCACGATCCATTTGCCGAACGCGGATTTCGCGAACGCGAATGCCTGCGTCGGCATGACGTCGCCGACAATGATGACGGTCGTGCGTGAGGGCCGAATTGCCGTCTTGTAGAATGAGACGACGTCAGCGCGCGTCAATGCATCCACGCTCGCGGGTGTCGCCGTGCGGCGCGCAGGATTGCCAGGTGCGAGCAAGATGCTGAAGAAGACACGTACGGGTGCCGTCGCGGCATACTGGCTTTGCACGCGTTGCGCTATTGCGGACTTCGCGCGCGCAACTCCATCCTCTGGAAATGACGGACGTTCTATGATCTGGCCGAGGAGGAGGATCGCCGCACGGAAATTGTTCGTCGTGGTCGTAAAACGCGTTGGCGAAATGTGCGTGCCGAGCATCGCCTCGCTGTCGCTCAGTTCCTGCTCGGGAACCTTGTCTGTCGCATCGGCCATGGTAGACGTCATCAGCTCACTTAGACCCTCCTTTCCGGTTGGGTCATCGAGTGAGTCGACTCCGAGCATCACCCGCACGGATACGATTGGAAGCGAGTGGTTCTCGACCGCGAGAACGCGGACACCGTTTTGCAAAGTCGTCGCGTGGACGACCGGTACCGCGAAATCAGAGATCACTCGTGGTCCGACCGTGGTCGGCGACTGGGCACGAACGACGGGTGCGCGCGCGGTTCCGGCCCAGACTGACATGCCGAACACCCACGCCCGCATCGGCCAGCTCATTGCGGCCTCGTTCGGCCATGCGCAACCGGCGTGACATCGTCATAGGGCAACTCTGGCTTGCTGATATCCGCCAGCTTTCCGGCGGGAACCATGCTGACGACTACACGCGAAGGCCCGAGGAACTGACGCGCTGCTTTTTGAACGTCAGCCGGAGCGATCGAGAACGCTCGAGCGATTTGCTTCGAATACGTCTGCGGGTCATGTGTCCACATCTCGCTCTGCGCCAAAGTATCAGTCCTCGCCGATCTGGGTTGCAGGGCAGTGACTGCCGTTACGCTGTTGAGGTTCGCGAATGCCTCCAATTCAGAGGGCCGAATTGGAGTTGCCGCCAAATCCGCGATGACGCTATCGACGACGCGTTCGATCCGACTGAGGGACGCACCGGGACGTGCCGTGACATCGATGACGAACATTCCTTCGGATTGGAAATCGTACAATTCCGCGTGAACGAACGTCGCGAGCGGTTCTTTGCGCATAAGCGCCTCGGCCAGACGGCCGAATCGGCTGAAACCATACTTATCGCCGCTCATGACGCCGGCGAGCGCGTACAGCGGCATCTTTTGCGGACTCGAGAAACCAACCGCTCGCCACGCAAAGCGAAGTCGGCTCGTGTTGGCGCGCGGGCCCTGAATGACCAGGCGTCGCTCACCGCGAAGCTGGGTCGCCGACGACAGGCGACGCGCTCGGATTTGCGCGCGAGGAATTGGCTCGAAGTACCGCCGAAGAAGGCGAGCAACCGAGTCCGTCGCGAAGTCGCCGCTTATCGCGACAATGGCGTTGTTTGGGCGATAGTACTCCGCACAAAAGTCGACCACTGTCTCCAGCCGCGCCGTGTCGAGATCCGCGAGTGGAGCGAGCGGTGGCGAGTGCAGCGGATCATCCTTTGGAAAAATGGCCTCGCGCGTAATGTCGACCGACTCGCCAAACGGCACGTTGTCGACCCGCAGGGTTCGCTCCTGGCGGATGACCGAACGAATCGAATTGAAATGTTGAGAGTCAACGCGCGCGAACGGAGCGGCCATCCGAGCCGCTTCAAAAGCCAGCACAGTCTCGAGCTTGTCGCTCGGTATCGTTTCGTAGTACTGCGTATACTCCGCCGCAGTGGTCGCCCACGCCCCACGGCGTCCGCCTGAAACCGCACCTATCGATCTGAGAAACGTTGACGCCGCATCCGACCCGTTCGGCGAGGAGAGTCCCATCAGATGTTCACAGGCGTGGGCGAATCCAGCCTGACCCGGATTCTCATCCGCCGAACCGACGCGATACCAGACGTCGACGGCTGCGACGGGCGCGGACCGATCTTCATTCAGAAGAACGGTTAGGCCATTGCCGAGAACGAGCCGCGTTGTCGCTAGTGAGACGCGGGAGCGTTGCTGCTGCGACGCAGCCGGGGTCCCGACTGCTGCGATGAGTAAGACAGCAACAGGCCAACAACGACCGTCACGGCGAAACACGACGAAGCTCCTCATGTACCTAGACCGCAATTCGCGGCGAACGACATTGGCGATGGAGCGCGAGAACGACAAGCACCCATACAAAAAAAGGCCCCGGCGGATAACCGCCGGGGCCTCGGGTATTCCATGACGGGGTCACGGGCCGGTAAGCTGGTCCTGTTGACCACTGACATCGACGCACCAGTCACTGTTGTACTGCGTCGGCGTGCACTGTTCGCCAGTGAAAATGTTATATCCGCTGAAGTGCTTGATTCTCCGCCACACGCGGCCCGTCATCAGACTGATGTGAGTGATCGCCGTGGGATCGGTGACATAGTCCGCGACGCGAGCGCCGCCGAGCGTCGACGAGTACGCCATCGCTAACGGACCAAGTGCCTGCGGATGTGCCGCGTAATAATTGCGATTCGCGACGATGATCGGAGCGTAGATGTCGGTCGCGATCGTAACGGTCGCATTTGGCGAAAACCGGAGTTCCGGCTGGAAGTCCACGGAAACGCCGGACCACGAGAGTCCGAGAGTCGCGTGCACCTTCACCGATTGTCCGGCGGCGAGCGTCGCGCACGGTGCATCCCACTGGCCAGCGCTGTAGTTCGCGGTCGCGGGATCGCAAACGGAATTCGCCGGGAAATTGACCGTGTATACGCCGGCGACCGAGAACGTGCCGCCCCTCGACGTCAGCGTAAAATCGCTGCCGAAGTTGCCAGCTAGCGAAAGATCGAAAGACGGAGCACGGTCAGTCGGCAGCAGCGTTGAAGACGCCGAGCTCGGAGCAACCGTGGAGTCGCCACAAGCAGCGGCCGCAAGAATTGCCGCGGTCGCGGCCAGGTTTCTGAAAGTCACGCGCATTAGGAAGGAGCTAAGAAGGGGGGGACAACTTCGTCCGACCTCGAACGACGAGGAAGCTGCCCACGAAGATACGGCTTTCGTCCAATTAACGCCAGCCTGAAAGCAACTTCTGTGTCGAAAATCACTCCGCTGTCAAGACATCGTAACGCCTTGTCATTTCCGGATATCCGAGGCTCCGCACCTTCACTGAGTACCGATCTACGGACAGATTGACCCGTGCCGGGTCGATGCGGCGAAGCGAATCGGCACAAATGGCCGTTAGCCAAGCCGCATTGTAAACGTCGGTCGCCTCAGCGAGGGCGACAGCCCGGTCAAATCGGGACAAGGCGTCCCGATCGCGACCGGCCGCGGCAGCCGTTCGAATGATCAAAGCCTCAGCGATTTCGCGTCCCTGGAACCAGTTGGGCCGGTCCTCGATCAACGACTCGACCTCGCGCGCCGCCATTTGTGCCGTGTCAAGCCGACCCAGCTCTAGGGCACATATGCCGCTCCCAGCGATCGCTCCAAGCTGGATTTCGTACTGCCCAATTCGTTCAGCCAATGGCCGAGTCGCCTCGTAAAGTTCTCCGGCCGATTCCCACAAGCCGAGCTCGCGCTCGACGTGCGCCATATTGTAGAGCGCGGCTAACTGAAACTCACTGTGTTTAACGGCTGCGAAAAGTGCCAGCGCTTCGCCGAAGAGCTCTCGCGCGCGGTCATATTCTCCGCACTTTTGGAGCAGAACGCCGAGATTCACAGCAGCGGACCCCCACAAGTCCGGGATCCCTGCCGCCTTCGCAACGGAGATAGAGCGCGCGAACGCGTTCTGCGCTTCTTCGAGCCGCGCTTCGAATTGCGCCGCGTTCCCCATGTTGCCGTAACTGCGAGCCTGCCCGCGAACATCACCGACGCTTTCGTACAGATCGAGTGCGCGCTCGTAGGCGGCCAAGGCCTGCGCCGGCGACTCGGATGCCATCGAATTTCCCAATCGGTTCAATGCATCGCCGAGGAGCGCCGGGTCGTCGATGTTCTCGGCCATCGCGACACATTCCGTCGCGATCCGCGCGGCAGTCGCTTGATCGCCCAGCCGTCCGTACGTCTGCGATGTCATCATCAACAACGCGACACGCTCGTGCCCGAAGCCGAGACGCTTCGCTTCATCATCAAGCTTGACCAATGCGTCGAGTGTGATCCGCGCCGGCTGCCCCAACTCCATCCGCGCCCGCTCCCGCATCCGCCGCAACGTCAACGCCCGTCGCTCATCCTGTTGCCCTTCAAACCACTCGATCGCCAGGTCGCACAATTCTTCGACTTCATCGTGATGCCCGAGCGTCTCCGCGATGTGCGCAAGCGCAATTCTGATCTCGGCGAGCTCGCCCGGTGTGGTCGAATTCCGCGCTGCGATCTGCAGATAGTCACGCGCCGCCACGTGCGCATAGACACTCTCCGCCGCCCGCGCCGCCGCCTGCCCCGCGCGATACGCCTCTCCATGCACCTCCGCCGCATCATAGTGCAGCGCAATCTCCCCCAGCCGATCCGGCCGCCGCTTCTCCAACGCCTGCGCCACCCGATAATGCAGCTGCCTCACCTGATGCGACGGCACCGCCGCGACCAGCACCTCCGCGATCTCATCATGATCGAACGCGTACGCCCCGGTCTTTCGATCATTCGTCGCCCGCAGCAATCCGGCATTCACCGCCTCCGAGATCGCCAGCCGCACCGCGGGCTCGCTCCCCGCCGCCGCCGCCACCAATAGCCCAACGTCGAACTCGCGCCCGACGATCGCCGCGGTACCCAAGACCGCCTGCGTGCTCGACGAAAACCGCGCGACACGCCTCGCGAGCAGCGCCCGCCGGCCCGCCGGCAACCGCAGCTCCGACACCGGGCTCCACTCCCAGCGGCTGCCATTCCACCAGATGGCCCCCTCCTCTCCCAGCGCGCGCAACAACTGCGCGATGAACAGCGGGTTGCCCTCGGTGTGGCGGTACAAGAACGCTAAAAACTCGCGCGCCACCTGCTGGCGATGAAACGCCGCCTCCAGCCACTGCTTCACTTCGTCGCGCGTCAGACGCGACAGCGTGATCTCGCGCGAGAAATCGTGGCGCGCGAGCATCTGCCGATACGTCGATCCCTCGTACGCCGAGTCGGGGCGATGCGCCAGACAGATCATCATGCGGTCGACGTCGAGCTGCGACAGTAAATGCTCCAGCGCGTCCCACGTGGTGCCGTCGGCCCACTGCATCTCGTCGAGCACGATCACCAGCGGACGATTCGCCGCCAGCGCACGCACATAGTCCGTGAGCTCACCCAACAGACGATACTGGCTGCCCGTGTGGCCGCTCGTCTCACTCGAGCGCAGCGAGCTCTCCAGGTGATGCAGCTCCTGCCATTCCTTGTCCGGCGCCGTCGGGAAGCGATGCGTCGCGCGCAAAAACGACTGCCACACGCCATACGGCTTCCGCACGGCGAGATCGGGACTCGCGACACTCACGAACAACCCGCCGCGCAAGCGCACCTCGCCCTCGAGCTGCCGGAGCAGCGTCGCGGTGCCAAGGCCTGCCTCGCCGAATACGGAGACCACGCGCGGCTGTCCCGACGCGGCCTCGTCGAGCCACCGAACCAACAGCCCGAGCTCCTGCGCGCGACCGGCAAAGCGATCGATCGACAGCGGGCGATGCAGCCACTCGTGATGCGGCAGCGGAGCCGCCGCGGCGCCGTCCCTTCCCTGCGCCTGAATGCGCACGAGCGCCGTTCCGGCAGCGCTCGACACGGCGTCGAAGGCGTGACCGTGCTCCGGCGCCGACGCTGACCCCACCGAGAGAGTGAGCTGGCCCAGGCCTTCGCCGAACGCGTGAATGCGCACCGCGGCGCAGAGGCGATCACCCGCCGCCCGTCCATCCTCGGCGGCGGCGCCCGGGATGACGACGATCAACCGGTCGCCCAAGCGACCAACCATGTCATCCTCGCGCAGCGTGTGCCGAAGCACTTCCGCCACCGCGCCGATCGCCGACTCGGCAGGCGGCAGCACCCCTGCTGGCGCCGGCGACGGGTCGACTTCAGCGACGAGGACAGCCACGGGCTGCCGCGGCGCGGCGCCCGCGACGGCTGCCTGCGCGGCGGCGACGAACTCATCCGACGTACGATAAAAATGAGGCACTACCGACGGGACAGGCGGGAAGGCGGTTGCAGCCGACATCGACCCGTCGGCACTCTCTCAAACCGTAGGATGGCGTTGGGCGAGGCGCAAGAGTGTGGCAGCGTGTGATCTACCGCACGACGAATTGTGACACGCCGTCGCCAGAACGGAGAGTCTTAGCGTGAAAGCAGGTTAACGCGTCGAGGCAGCCAGGCGTCTACCCTCCAGTCACATCGATCCACGTTGATTGGAATCTTCATGCGAAGCATCCGACATCTCTCCGCATCGCTCGTTGCCGTCGCGGCGGCCGCCTGCGCGTCGCGCGCCACGACGGTTTCGACGCCGGCGTCCACCGGCGCGTCCGCTCGGCCCCCGGTCAACGCGACGGTCAGCGCTCCGCCGATGGCCTCGTCCGGTCCGATGCAAATCGGCGATCTCCTGCCCGACGAACAGATTCAGCAAGTGCTCAACCGCTTGACCTTCGGCGCCCGCCCCGGCGACGTCGAAACCGTGCGCGCGATGGGCATCGAGAACTGGATCGACCGGCAGCTTCACCCCGAGCGCATTCCGGACGCAGCCACCGATTCGCTGATGACGCACTACGCGATTTACGGCGTGCCGACCAGCGACATCGTCAACGACTACACCGTCGCGCAGAAGCTGCAGCGGCAGGTGAAGGCCAAGGCGTCCGCCGACAGCGACATGAACAAGAAGGACGTGCGGCGGGAAGCGCTGGCCGACAATCAGCAGCTCGCGCAACTCGTTCGGCAGAATCAACAGCTCGTCGGACAGATCGCATCGGAGAAGGTGGCGCGCGCCGTGACCACCGACCGGCAGCTCGACGAAGTCATGGTCGACTTCTGGGAGAACCACTTCAGCGTGTTCGCGGGCAAGGGACAGACACGTCTCTTTCTCCCGCAATACGAACGCGACGTCATTCGCCCACACGCGCTCGGCAAGTTCCGCGACCTGCTGGGCGCCGTGGCCAAGAGTCCGGCGATGTTGTTCTTCCTCGACAATTGGCAAAGTGCCGCCGACTCGACGCATGCGACGCTCGCGGCGCGCGGACGTGGTGGACGCGGCGGGCGGCCCGGCATCATCGCGCGGCGGCCGGCGATTCTGACTGGTCAAAACATTCCAGCGAACGTGCCGCCGGCGATTCGCCAGCAACTCGAAAACGCGACGCCGGAGCAGCGGCAGCAAATCATTCAACGCCTGCAGCAGCAGGCGCGGCGCGGCCTCAATGAGAACTACGCCCGCGAGCTGATGGAGCTCCACACCCTCGGCGTCGACGGCGGGTACACGCAGAAGGACGTGCAGGAAGTCGCGCGCGCGCTCACCGGCTGGACGTTCAATCGGCAGACGGGCCAGTTCGTCTTCAATCCCGCCATTCACGACGCCGACCAAAAGACGATTCTGGGACACACGTTCCCCGCCGGACACGGCGAGGATGAAGGCGAAGAGGTGCTCGACATCGTCGCGCACGCGCCGGCGACCGCGCACTTCATCACGACGAAGCTCGCGCGCCACTTCGTGTCGGACGATCCGCCGAAGGCGCTCGTCGACCGCTGCGCGAACACGTTCACGAAGACCGACGGCGACATTCGCGAAACATTGCGCTGCATCGTCGTGTCGCCGGAGTTCTTCAGCCGAGCGGCGTATCGCTCGAAGGTGAAGACGCCGTTCGAGCTCGTGACCAGCGCGCTGCGCGCCGTGAACGCGCAGCCGGATACGACGCCGCGCAGCTCGCAGCTCGTCGCGCGCCTTGGTGAGCCGATCTTCGGTCACCAGACGCCCGAAGGCTGGCCCGACCGCGCCGACGCGTGGATGAACACGGGCGCGATTCTCAATCGCATCAACTTCGGTCTGGCGCTCGCCGCCGGACAGATTCCGAACGCACGGCTCAACAACTGGCCGCAATTCGCGACACTCCGCACTCAACCGCGCGACCAGCAGGTCGACGGCGTCGTGAAATCATTACTCGGTGGTCAGGTGTCGACCGAAACACGCGATGTCCTGCTGAGCGGCGAGAACCCGCTCGCGAAGAATGCGCCGAACGACATGGGCAGCATGACCGATCCGAATGTCATGGCGGACACGGCGACGATGGCGCCCGCGCGCGCCCGCGCGGCGGGGCTGGGCAACAAAGCGGCGCTTGGACGAGGCCGCGGTGCGAATCAACCGATTGGCGGCACGCGGCCGATCAACCTGCAGGGCTTGCCGCAAGTCGTCGGACTGGCGCTGGGCTCGCCGGAATTTCAAAGACGCTAATAGCAGTCGACAGCCGTCAATGCAGACGATGAGGATACTGGAATGAAACGCCGAGTGTTCATGAAGTCGGGCGCGATGGCGCTGGCGACGATGGGGTTGAATCCCTCGTTCCTTCGCCGCACGGTCTTCGCGCAGGATCTGGTCAAGGGTGCGGCGCTCAACGGCAACGGACGCGGGAAGGTGCTGGTCGTGCTCTTCCAGCGCGGCGCGGCCGATGCGCTCAACGTCGTCGTACCGCACGGCGAACGAGCGTACTACAGCATGCGTCCGACGATCGCGATCCCGCGTCCCGTCTCCGGCGCCGCGCAAACCGCGATCGACCTCGACGGATTCTTCGGCTTGCATCCATCTCTCTCGCCGTTCAAGCGACTCTGGGACGACGGCATTCTCGCACCCGTCCACGCCGTCGGCAGTCCAAGCAATACGCGCTCGCACTTCGACGCGCAGGACTACATGGAAAGCGGAACACCCGACAACAAAGGCACGAGAGACGGCTGGCTCAATCGTTATCTCGCCGTGAAGGGCACGTGCGACGAATGCCACTTGAACGACGCGGGCGCGCACGCCAAGGGCTCGCCGTTCCAGGCGGTGGCGATGACTCCGCAGACGCCGCGCATTCTCGAGGGCAACGCGGCGACCGTCGCTATGAACTCGCTCGACGAATTCACGATTCGCACGAACGGCACGCAGGCCGAGCGGCTCGAGGCACTGTACCGCACGGGGAACGCCGACGTGGTGCATGCCGCGGGCGGCGAGATGTTCGAAGCGATGAAGATCCTCAAGACGGCGAATCCGCAGCAGTACATCCCGCAGAACGGCGCGACGTATCCGAACTCGCCGTTCGGACAGCACCTGAAGCAGATCGCGCAGCTCATCAAGGCCGATGTCGGATTGGAGATCGCGTTCGCGGACGTCGGCGGCTGGGACACGCACGTCAATCAGGGCGGTGCCACGGGCCAGCTCGCCGGGCGGCTCGATGATTTCTCGCGGTCGATCGCGTCCCTCGTGCAGGATCTTGGGCCACGCATGTCCGACGTCACGATCCTCACGATGTCCGAGTTCGGGCGCACGGCGCACCAGAACGGCAACGGTGGGACGGATCATGGCCACGCGACGTCGATGTTCGTCATCGGTGGCGACGTGAAGGGCCGCAAGGTCCACGGCAAGTGGCCGGGGCTCGAGCCCGAGCAGTTGAACGAGGGCCGAGATCTCGCGCTGACGACCGACTTCCGCTCGGTCTTCTCGGAAGTAGCGTTCAAGCACTTGGGCGCCGCGAAGATGGAGGCCGTGTTCCCCGGGTTCACGGGCGACCAGTCGAAGTGGCTCGGCGTGCTCTGAGATGCTGAATTTATAATACCAATATACTAGTATCAGATCTCGCATGCGGGACGCCGGAGACGGCGTCCCGCGTTTGCCATCACGGCTTCACGACCTCGAACGCGCTGGACGGGACGCGCGAGAACGTCGCCAGCTCGGTCTCGTCCCACCGCGTGTCCGACGCGCCCTGGAAGAACCAGCCGCTGCCGTTGTCCGCGACCAGCATGCCGTACTTCATCATCGCGCGCAGCACCGTCCGCACCGTCGGCGAAAATCCCGTGGTGTCGAAGTTCGCCTTGAGCCGCACACGCATGCCCATTGGCGGCAGCGCGCTACTCGTGTCGCTGCTCGTGAAATGGCGCGCCGGAGCGACGAATGCCTTCCGCGTGCGAGGGCAGGTGAATCGCAGCGCGTGGTTGATCGCGTGCTGCTCGACCGCCTCGTCGTAGCGCACGAGCCCCGGGAAGATCGGCAGGCCGGCCGCGTCGGCCGACGTGAAGCCCGCGGGACGCAGCGCATCTGAATTGAGGTCGAACACGGCGCCCGAGCCGGCGTGCCAGCTCATGCCGCCGTTCAACGGATGCGCATCAAACAATTCGTACAGTTTCCATGCGCTCACATCGACGACGATCACGTGTCGATCGCCGCCCGCGCTCGGCCCGCCTTCGATGGGCGCATTCGGCGGAATCGGATACGGCCCGGGATCACTCTCGTCGGGAATGTCGAACGACACCGGCACCCTGGGTTGGCCGTCGAAGACGAGCACGTATGGAATCCCGTTCGGCTGGCCATTGAACGTGGTGCCAAAATCCTGGTGCAGATTGGCGGTGCCGCACGACGCGATGAGCCGTGCCGAATTGGGATCGACCGGCGCGGCGCTGATGTCGGTGTTCCACGCATTATCCGCGGGAAACGGCCGCCGCCCCTCGAGCGAACCGCCGATGACCGGCGGCTTCACGACGGTGTGCACCGACGCGATCGACGTCGGCGCTGAATCGCACGCCGCGGCCGCGAGCGCTGCCACGAGCGCGCAAACGACCGCGGCGAGAATGACGATGGAACGCATGATGGTAGGCTGCCTCCACCGAGGACGACATGCCGTGACCACGGTCACCGGCGACCGTGCCGCCGTTCACGGCATGCTGGACGCCGATCGCTGAATGATCGTGGCGGCGCTCGCGGGGCGCGCCCATCGTCGCATTCCCTTCCCGGAGGAACGTATGCGGCGCTCACTTGGGCTCATCGGAGTGCTTCTCGCGTCGGCGCACGGCTCGGCCCAACAGCCATCGCCGGCCGTCACGCGGGAAATATTCGCGGCGCGCGACTCGGTATGGCGCGCCTGGTTCGCGAACGACACGGCGCTCTTGCGACGCGTGCTTCCCGCCGCGGCCGTCGCCGCGGAGGGCAGACCGGAGGCACAATGGGCCGATCGCGGCACCATCATGGGCCAGTCGCGCGACTTCGCCCGCTCCGGAGCGCGGCTCGACGGCATCACTTTCGAGAATACTCGAGTCACCCTCGACGGCGACGTCGCGCTCGTGACGTCCAACTACCGTCTCGTCATGCGAGGAGATCGGCGCGTCGACTCGACGCGCGGCCACGCCGTGGAGTTGTTCGTGCACGATCGCGGCCGATGGGTAAATCCGTTTTGGCGATTGGGGCCCGTTACGCCACCGGGCCGCGAGATTCCCCTCCCCGATACCCTCGGCGCCAACTTCCCGATCGCCGACAGCGCCACGAAACAAGCAACACTCGCGGATTACGATGCGCTCATGGGCGTGTGGGAATTCCGATTCCAGAGTCGAACTCCGGACGGAACCTTTTCGCCGGCCTTTCCCGGGCATTGGGCATTCAAGAAGAAGCCGGGCGGCCGCCTCATCGAGGATCGCTGGCGTCCCGACAACCCCACGCAGCCGATGGAGGCAGGCACGTATACGTATCGCACGTTCGATCCCAACCGGCAGATCTGGCGAATCATCGGCATGAACTCCAACGGCGGCGAATTCGCGCTTGGCTTGACGTGGACCGACGGCACCGATCGCCTGGCGATTCAGCACGACGGCAACGCCATCATGCGCATTCGCTACATGGCGATCGCGCCGAATCATTTCCTGTGGCGCGCGGATCGCACCACGGACGGCGGTCGCACCTGGCTGCTCGACGCATGGACGATGGAGGCGAAGCGAATCGCGAAGTGAGCGATCACGTTCGCGCGCGCACCGCGGCCGCGACGGCCGCCCGACGGCGCCTCGACACGGCGACCTTGGCGCCGGAGCCGAGCAAGGCAACGATCTCGCCGCCGTCGCGCCGCTGGAGTGCGCGAACTGCCGCGAGCCGCACCAATGCGCTCCGGTGCGCGCGAACGAATCCGTGCGCGCCGACGCGCGCTTCCAGATCGTCCAGGGACTCTCGAAGCAGATAACTACGCGCGCCAACCCAAACGCGTGCGTAGTAATCGGCGGCTTCGATCCAGTCGATCTCGCGCAAATTGACCACGACGGCACCGCGCGCGGTCGAAACGACGATCGCCGGTTCACGCGCGTCCCGGCCGCCCGCCTCGAGCCGCCGCGCGACGCGCTTGATCGTCGCGGTAAAGCGTGATTCGCTCACCGGCTTCACGAGGTAGTCGAGCGCCTCGGCGTCGAACGCACGCAGCGCGAATTGATCGTACGCCGTCAGGAAGACGACGACCGGCATGTGCTCGGGAGAACGTCGGCGGATGACTTCGAAGCCGTCCACCTCGGGCATTTGCACGTCGAGAAACACCATGTCCGGCGCGAGCGAGTCGAGCGACGACAACACTTCGCGGCCGTCGCGACATTCGCCGACGACGATAAACTCTGGAAATGCCGCCAGCAATTGCCGGACGCCGCGGCGCGCCGCCGGCTCATCGTCCGCGATCAGCACGCGCCATTTACCGTTGGGCATCCGTCACCGTGTTGAGCAAAAGCTCATGATACGGAATGACGAGACGCGCAATCGTCCCGCGTGCGGGCGCCGCCGTGACGTCGAGCGATGCGCGTTCGCCGTACAACGTGCGGAGACGCTCGCGCGTGTTCTCCAGTCCGTGGCCTGCCGCGCGCACGTCGGCCATGAGTCCGCCGCCGTCGTCAGTCACGATCAGCTCGAGCGAATCACCGCGGCGCCGGACTGCAATCTCGACCACGCCCGCGCCGGTCCGACGCGAGATGCCATGACGCACCGCGTTCTCCACGAGATGCTGCAGCGCGAAGCTTGGCACCGCGGCGGAGAGCAGCTGTTCGTCGACGCCGAATCGCGGATCGAGACGGTCCGAGAAGCGTGCCTGCTCCACGGCGAGATACTCGCGCACCAGATCGAGCTCGTCGGCAAGCGACACTTCGCTGGCGCCCGTGCGGCTGAGCGTGCGGCGCAGCACATCGCTCAAATGCTCGATGACGGCTGTCGCCCGCGGCGCGTCGTTGTCGCGCACGAGCACCGCGACGGTGTTCAAGCTGTTGAACAGGAAGTGCGGATTGAGCTGCGCCTGGAGCGTCGCGAGCTTCGCTCCGGTCAACTGCTCGGCCATCCGAGCCAATTGCGTTTCGCGATCGCGCGCCTCGCTGAAGTAGCGGATCGCGTGCTCGATGCCGACCATCGCGAGATACACCGACGCGCCGAACGGCAGCGTCGTGAGAATCCAGCTGGCGTACCAGTGCGCGAAGCCCCCGTCGAACTTGCCGCGCGAGATCAGGGCGCGGAGCACCGCGCCGGCAGACGCCCACGCAACGCAAAACAGAAGCGACATGGCGAGATGCCGCGGGATGTTGCGCTTCCACGTCTTTCTCATGAGCGGCCAACGCGCCGACAATCGGAAAATCAGCGGCGTGAACGCGCCGTACATCAGCCAATCGATGCTCGAGAACAGCACCGCGCCCCACTCGAGCGTCCCACCCCATACCGCGTGTTGGCCAATCGTATCGACGGCGCCGAGGATGGCGGGAATGATCCAGGCGGCGGCGACGATCATCCAGGGTTGTACGCGGCGCGGCATTTTCACGCCGCCATGCTACGCGCCGCGCGTGCGCGGCGCAACGCCGTTTACGGCACAGCCAGGACCGTTCGCCGCATGCCGGTTGCCGACGACGGGTATGAGGCGCAGCATTTGAGTCTTCTCAGACGGAGCGTGGCCGTGGGTGCGACGAGTGCAGCGGGCGTGACGACTCGTGAAGCAGGCCTGACGACGTACAGCGCCGATACCGCGCCGTCGCGCGCATCGAGTCGCATCGGGTCTATTGACGTCGTGCGTGGTCTCATCATGGTGTTGATGGCCATCGACCATGTTCGCGTCTATTCGGGCGTGCCGGCAGGCGGTCCGACGCCGGGCGTCTTCTTCACGCGATGGGTCACGCACTTCTGCGCGCCAGGATTCGCGTTCTTCGCCGGAACGAGCGCCTTCCTGTATGGCCGGAAGCGCGATCCATCGACGCTCGCACGTTTCCTCGTCGAGCGCGGCCCGATTCTCGTCGCGCTCGAGCTCACCTATCTCCACGTCGCGTGGACGTTTGGCTTCAACTTCAGCACCATGCTCGCGGGCGTCATCTGGATGCTCGGCTGGTGCATGGTGATTCTCGCTGCATTCGTTCGGCTCTCCCCCGCAACCGTCGGCGGAATTGGCGTCGGCATCATGGCGCTGCAGACGCTCATGCGTCCGCTCGCACAGGCGTTCCCCGCGGCGAAGGTAGTGTGGCAGTTTTTGTATCTCGGCGGCGGAGCGCATGTTGGCGTCGACGTGATCGTGCTGTACAACATCATTCCGTGGATCGGCGTGATGATGGCCGGATACGGGTTCGGCGCCATCATGGTGCGCGAGCCGGCCGATCGTGATCGCTGGTGCCTGCGGATCGGCGTGACGATGACAGCGCTTTTTCTCGTGGTCGGCAGCTTTCTGGCCGCGACTCATGCGCAGGATGGCGTCCCGTTCCTGTTCCGGCTCCTCGGCCAGAACAAGTACCGCGATTCACAGTTGTTCCTGCTGATGACGCTCGGGCCGACGATCGCCGTCCTCCCATACGCGGACCGCGCGCGGGGGCGGGTCTCGCGCGCCCTTGCGACATTTGGCCGCGTGCCGATGTTTTACTATCTACTGCACATTCCGCTGATTCACGCGCTCTCGCTCGTCGCGTGGAAGTTGCGCGACGGGACGACGCACTTCGGTTGGTTCGCGAATGCGCCGTATGTCGAGACGCCGAACAATCAGCGGTGGAGCTTGTTGCTGCTGTACGTCGTATACGCCGTCGTCATCGCACTGGCATATCCGCTTTGCCGGTGGTACGGTGAGATCAAGCGCCGAAATCCGCAGAGCATTCTCAAGTACTTCTAGTTTCAAGTACTTCTAGGTTCCAGTCGCCACCCTGGCCGAGTGCGGGGCTTGCATGAGTAAACAACCGCCCCCGCCCGCTCCGCCGCCTCGCACGTCGCGTCAGCGATACGCCGCGTTCGTGGAGGATTACAAGCGCGGGCGGCTCGACGAGTCGATCGACGCGCAGAACAGCGGGTCGAAGGTGCCCGAGCCGGCGCCGGCGCCGGAAGTCGAGCGTCCGAAAGGGATTCTGAAAGGGCTGCGGAAGGGTTCGCGTCGGCAGTATGCGCGCGACTATCTGCGTTGGCTGCGCCCACATCGGCGCGCGGTCGCCGTCGTGTTCGTGCTGTCGCTGATCACCGCCGGCATGCAGATGGTCGAGCCCCTCTTTCTGCGGTACATCACCGATCACGTGCTGCTGAATCAGGCGTTGGGTCTTGCAGCGCGTATCGCGCGGCTGAATCTCGCCGGCATGACGTTCCTGGCCGTCGTGATCGTTTCGGCGTTGATCGGCGTGGTGAAGGACTATCGCCAGCGCATCCTGAACGTTCGGATGATGCTGACGTTGCGGCGGTCATTGTATCAGCGGCTGCTGCACCTGCCGCTGCCGAAGCTGTGGGACATGAAGACCGGCGGCATCCTGTCGCGCATCTCGGGCGATGTGGAGACGACCACCGGCCTGTTCCAGATGGCCGTGCTTTCGCCCGTGCTGTCGCTCGCGCGTCTCGTGTTCGCGATGAGCGTTCTCTTCACGCTCAACTGGCGTCTCGCGCTCACGGCGATGGCGCTCATCCCCGGCGTCATGCTGTTGAGCTTCGTCTTCGCGCGGCGCGTGCGCCCCATCTACCGCGTCGTCCGAAAGGATTCGGAGATCATCGACGGCCGGGTCGGCGAGACGTTCTCCGGTATTCGGGTGGTGCGTGCGTTCCGGCGCGAGATGGCGGAGTTGCTGGAGTACATGCGCGGGCGGCATGGGATTCTGCGCAAGGAACTGTTCGCGCATCGGCGGGAGCTCGTGCTGTGGACCTCGTGGGGGCTGCTGCTGAGCGCCGTGAACGTCGTGATCGTGTGGTACGGCGGTTGGCTCAACCTCAACCGCCGCGCCTCCGTCGGCGACATCATGGCGTTCCAGTGGTACACGATGCTGCTCCTCAATCCGGTATGGAACATCGTGAACTCGTTCTCCGAGCTGCAACGCGCGCTCGCCGCCATGGAGCGTGTGTTCGAAGTGCTCGGCATGGAGGATGACAAGCCGGATCGACCGCATGCGACCAACGCTCCACGGCATGTCGAGGAGATTCGGTTCGAGGATGTCGAATTTGAGTATCGTGAAGGCCGGCCCGTCGTTCGCGACTTCAACGTCAGCGTGCGCGGCGGCTCCGTGGTGGCGCTGGTTGGACGGAGCGGCGCCGGCAAGACGACGGTTACCGATCTGGTCGCGCGCTTCCATGACCCGACGCGCGGACGAATTCTGCTCAACGACGTCGACATTCGCGACTTTCGGCTGCGAACCTACCGCGATCTGTTGGCCATCGTGCAACAGGACGTGTTCCTGTTCGACGGGTCCGTTCGCGAGAACATCGCCTACGGACGGCACGACGCGAGCGACGCGGACATCCTCGATGCCGCGCGGCGAGCGAACGCGCACGAGTTCATCCTCGAGCTGCCCGAAGGCTACGAGACGTTCATCGGCGAGCGCGGCGTGAAGCTGTCGGGCGGCCAGCAGCAGCGCCTCGCCATTGCGCGCGCCTTTCTCAAGGCGCCGCAGATTCTCATCCTCGACGAGGCGACGAGCAATCTCGATACCGAAAGCGAGCAGCTCATCCAGGCGTCGATGTCCACGTTGCTCGCGGGCCGCACGACCTTCGTGATCGCGCATCGGCTGTCGACCGTTCGGCGCGCCGACCTGATCCTCCTCCTCGAGGACGGGCGCATCACCGAACGCGGCACGCACGTGGAGCTGATGGCGGCTCGCGGCGTCTATTATGGAATGGTCATGCGGCAAATGGAGGCCGCCGAGCATCAGGCCGAAGAAGTGCTGCGATGATCGATGCGACGTTGCGTGACTCGTTTCTCGAGGCATCGTTCTGGCACGGCGACATCGAGACGCCGCGCGCCGTGCTCGAAGCGCACCCGGAGCTGGCGAATCTCGACATTTTCACCGCGGCCACAGTCGGCAATCACGAGGCGGTCCGGCGGTTCATCGCAAGCGATCCCTCTCTGGCCACGGCCAAGGGCGGCCCGCGCAACGTCGATGCGCTGACGTACCTGTGCTTCTCGCGTTTTCTGGCGCACGATCGCGAACGCTCGGATGATTTCGTGCAAACCGCCGCCGCACTGCTCGACGCCGGCGCCGATCCCAACGGCGGCTTCTTCGACTCGGCACACTCTCCCGCGCCGACGCGCGAGAGCGTGTTGTATGGCGCGGCGGGCGTCGCGCGTCACGCCGGAATCACGCGGCTGCTGATCGAACGCGGCGCCGATCCCAACGATGACGAAGTGCCGTACCATTCGCCGGAATCGTACGACAACGACGCGTTCAAGATATTGCTCGACAGCGGCAAGATGACGCCCGACAGTCTCAGCATGATGCTGCTGCGCAAAACCGATTGGCACGACGTCGACGGTGTGCGTCTCGTACTCGACACCGGTGCCCGGGTCAATCAACTCACGCGATGGGGCAAGACCGCGCTGCACAACGCCGTCATCAGCGACAACGACCTCGGCATCATCGATCTGCTGCTCGACCGCGGCGCGGACCCGACCATCGTCGCCGACGACCTTGGCCACGGCGGGCCTGCCCGTGAAGGAATGTCCGCGATCTCCATCGCCGCGCGCCGCGGTCGCGCCGATATTCTCGCGTCGCTCGAACGACGCGGCGTGGCCGTCGAGTTTCATGGCGTCGAGCGACTCATCGCCGCGTGCGCGCGCGCCGATGCAGCCGAAGCAACGCGCATCGCGCGCTCAGAGCCGGCGCTCGTCGAACAGATCGTCGCGGGCGCCGGTTTGCTCCTCTGCGAGTTCGCCGGCGTCGACAACGCTCGAGGCATCGCGCTGCTCCTCGATCTCGGCGCGCCAATCGATGCGCCGTACGAGCACGCGGACGGCTACTTCGACGTGACGCCGAAATCGACCGCACTGCATAATGCCGCATGGCGCGCCTCACACGACACCGTGGAGCTGCTGGTGAAGCGCGGCGCGAACGTCAATGCGCTCGACAGCAAGGGTCGCTCGCCGCTCGTCCAAGCCGTGCGT
This sequence comes from Gemmatimonadaceae bacterium, assembly GCA_035606695.1. Classification (NCBI taxonomy): domain Bacteria; kingdom Pseudomonadati; phylum Gemmatimonadota; class Gemmatimonadia; order Gemmatimonadales; family Gemmatimonadaceae; species Gemmatimonadaceae bacterium. The sequence continues at coordinate 40,466 of DATNEW010000028.1, read as the reverse complement.
GGCGCGACGCAGTCATACTGGCAGCGGCGACGCTCACCGCGTTCGGTACGCGCGTTGCTCGACGCCGGCGCAAACACAAGCGGCGTATCCGTCCCTACCGGATACGCCGCGATCGACGAGCTGCTTGCCGCGCGATGATTACGGTTTCGTCATCTTGAAGTTGCTGACGATGACTTCCGTATTGTGCGCGCTGCGAATGCCGTAGACGCCGTCGGTGGACTTGAGCTTGCCCGTGCCGACGACGGCCGACTTGTCGTAGCTCGCGACTTCCTTGCCGTTGATCGAGCACGTGACCTTGTCGCCCTTCACCGACATCGCGATGTCCTGCGTCACCGGCTCATCCTTGCCCGCCGCCTTGTGTACGGCGTCATCGGCGCCGCCGCGGCCATTCATGTTGAACGTGCCGCGCTGCGTACCCGGCGCGAAGCCGCGGACGATGAACGTGCCGTTGCCGTACGCTTCACAGTAGAGCAAGCTCTCCTGGTCGGTGCCGAGATCGTTGCCGCCGATCACGATGCCGTACGGATGCGGGTGGTCGTTCAGGTTCATGTACTTCGGTTCCGAGAACGTCGCCGACACGGTGTAGTCGCCGCTCGCCTTGTTCGCCGGATTCCAGTACGTGATCGCCGGTCCGGTCGTGATGTGAAAGCTCTTTCCTTCGGCCGCGAAGCGCGCGTTCTTCTCCGTCATGCCTTGACCGGCCTCACGCGCGTCGACCTTCGCCTGCCACCCGTTGACGAAAATGCCGCCGTTGGCGACCGACTTCGACGATTCATCCATGCCCTGCGCGGCGAGCGCAGCGGGCACGATCGCAGCGGCGATCAGCGCGAAATTGTAGATGCGACGCATGTGTTGCCTCTCGATGGGGAGTTGGAAGAGCCGAAGACAATATGGCGAGTGGCTAGCCGTGACGGGAGACTGTTCGAAGACGCCCATACGCCCATACGCCCGCCTTACCAATGAATGATCTTCCTCAAAATGTTTCCAATGCCTTTGGCCGCTTGCGAGATCGGATCGTTGTTCCCGCCCTGCGTCGTGACGTTGCCATTCGCATCCACGGCGATTTGCCCCTCCGGCATTCCCGTATGCAGGTGACAGGTCTCCTGCGGCTCGGTACCCGGCTTGTACCATTCCCTGACGCGGCGCGGACACCATTCGGTGGCAAGCTCGCCGCTCTCGGGATCGACCACCGCGGACACCATGCCCTGCGGCACCGCGAAGCTCGAACCGCGCGGCTCATGCCAGCCCGCCTGATAAAACTCGGCCCACGCCGGCGCGGCCAACCGGCCTCCGCTCGGGTTGGTGCTGATCTGCCGCGGTGTGTCGTACCCGAACCAGATGCCGGCCACGAGCGTCGGTGTGAATCCAACGAACCACACGTCGTTGCCTTCATTGGTGGTGCCGGTCTTCCCCGCCACCTGCCCCTGCACGCCGTAATCGCGCACGGCCTTGCCCGTGCCGTAGTTCACGACACCCTGCAGCATCTCGTTGACTTCATAGGCATCGCGCGGATCCATCGCCGCCGTGTGCTGCCGCTCCTCGGTGCTCCAGAGCAGCGTCCCGTCCGGCGCCTCGATGCGCGCCACCAGCCGCGGCTGCACGCGATAGCCGCCGTTCGCGAATGGTGCATATGCGGTCACCAGCTCGAGCGGCGTCACGCCTTCGGCGCCCAACGCGATTGATGGAACTGGTGTTAAAGGACTGGTAATGCCGTTGCGCCGCGCCGCGGCGATCACCGCCTTCTCGCCAACCGCGCGGCTCACGCGCACCGTCGCCGAGTTCGCCGACAGAATGAGCGCCCGCGCGAACGTGATGCGCCCCGCATAGTTGTTGCTGTAGTTCACCGGCTGCCAGACCTGCCGGCCGATCTGCACCTGCACCGGATCGTCGTCCACCTCGGTGCCGGGACTGTAGCCCGCCGCGATCGCCGCCGAATACACGAAGGGCTTGAAGGTCGACCCGGGCTGACGCCGAGCGTAGAACGCGCGGTTGAACTCCCGGCGCTGCGTGCGCCGCCCCGGAACGACCGCGCGAATGTCGCCCGTCGTCGGATCGAGCGCCACGAGCGCACCCTGCGCCTCGTCGGTGACGTGGCCCATCGACTCGCGCGTCTCCTGCGTGATCTCGGCGATGTGCTTCAGCACCGTGCGGTCCGCCGCGCGCTGCGCCGTGAAATCCAGCGTCGTGTAGACGTTCACGTCGCCTTCCTTCAACACGTCCGGCATCACGGAGTCCACCAGCGCACGCACGGCGTCCAACGCACTCGGCTCATTCGCGATCGACGGCCGCCATTCGGTGTCGGCAATGCGCAGCGGCACTGCCTGCGACGCTTGCGCCTGCGCGGCGGTGATGAATCCCTGCTGCGCCATCAATCCGAGCACGAGATTCCGGCGCTGCTCGGCCTTGTCGGGATTGCGGCGCGGCGTGTACGTCGACGGAGCCTTGGGCAGCGCGGCGAGCAGTGCGCCTTCCGACAGGGTCAGCTTGTCGACGTTCTTGCCGAAGAGATCGAGACTCGCCGCCTCGATTCCGTTCACGCCGTTGCCGAGGTAGATGACGTTGAGGTAGTGCTCGAGGATCTGGTCCTTCGTCAACTCTCGCTCGAGCAGCCGCGAGATGCGCACCTCGATCAGCTTTCGCCGCATCGACCGCCCGTGATAGCGATCCTCGAGAAAGCTGTTGTGCGCCACCTGCATGGTGATCGTGCTGAAACCCTGCCGCACACCGCCCGCGCTCAGGTTCGTGAACACCGCGCGCAGCACGCCCTTCCAGTCGAGCCCGTTATGTTGGTAGAAACGGCGATCTTCGGTCGCGATGAATGCGTTGCGCACCGGAACCGGCACGACGCTGATCGGGACGTTGACGCGGCGCACGTTTTCCAAGTGGCCGAGGAGCCGATTGTTGCGATCGTAAACGTTGCCGCCTTCGCTGGGATGGAAGGCGCGAATCTCGGACGGGCTTGGGCATCCGTAGAAACCGCACGTGCCCAGCCAGGTATCGAACAGGATGACGCCGGCGCAGGCGAGCGCCAGCAGACCCAACCATGCCCAATGCCGCCGAATCCAGCGGCGTGGCGGATCGGCGGGGTTGGGACGCAAACGCCGCTTGAGCGTGTCGATTCGGCCGGCGATCGGGGTGTCGTTCACGCGTGGTTAAGAGTCGTCGAGCGCTATGATTTTGGTACGGTCTTCGCTCTCGCAGGTTTCTGGCCGCCGCATCCGTAGAAAACGGGGTGCGCGCCGTCGCCAAGGGTACAACAGTCCTACTCCAGACCAATCCATGACGTTCCGTTCGGTAGTGTCAGTGACGGCGGTCGCAATGTTCGCGAGTCTGACCGCCTGCTCGAAGAGCTCCGCCAGCAAGCAGCCCGATTCTTCGGCTGGCTCGGTCGCCGCGGGCACCGCGGGCGCCGCGACCAAGGCTTCCGACTCGACATCGCGCAGCGCGCCCGCCGGCGCCTCCGGAGGGACGACGGAGAAGGCGACGGATCCGCTGCCGTCGAATCACATGGGACGCATTCCCGTGCTCGAGTACCACGTCATCGGCGGCACGCAGAACGCGCTGTACACGCGCACGGTCGAGAGCTTCAAGGCGGATCTCGAGGACGTGTACAAGCGCGGCTACCGCCCGATCACGATCGCCGAAATGCTCGACAAGAACTGGAGCGACGTGCCGGACGGCATGTCGCCGGTGGTCTTCGTGTTCGACGACGCGTCGCCATCACAATTCTCATATATCGCCGGAGCGAACGGCCAGCTGACGATCGATCCGAATTCCGCGATCGGCATCTGGGAAGATTTCGCGAAGACGCATCCGGGGTGGAAGAATCGCGGCACGTTCTGCATGCTGAACGGGGCCGCCGCGGGTCACAACTTCTTCGGCGACAATCCGAAATACGGCGGCCAGCAGAAGGCGTGGCGGTTCCAGAAAGTGAAGTGGCTCGCCGATCAAGGCTTCGAGCTCTGCGACCACACGGTGTGGCACATGAAGCTGAATCAGTATCCCGACGACAAGGTGCAGGCGCAGATCGCGGGCAACATGGTGGCGATCGACTCGGCGGTGCCGGGCTACAAGATTCGCACGCTGGCGCTGCCGTACGGGCTGTGGCCGAAGAACAAGCAGCTCGCGTGGCAGGGCACGTGGACGGACCCCAAGACCGGGCAGGCGCATCCCTACCACTTCGATGCGGTCCTCGAGGTCAGCGGCGGTCCGACGCTCAGCCCCTACGATCCGAAGTTCGATCCGCACCACATCACGCGCATCGAAGCGATCGGGAACGACATTCACACCGTTCTCGATGGCCTCGACAAGAACAAAACGCGATTCGTGAAGTGACTCAGCCGGCGAACGCTTTCACGAACTGATCGAGCTCCGCGACGTTCAAGTCCGACACCGCCCAATATTCGGTGCCGTCGGCGCTCCATTCGATCAAGTGATACCCATTGGCCGAGTCGGTGCGACGCTCCGGTCGTTCCGGCGACGGCCATTCGTACACGTTGATCACGTGCTGCCGCCGCGCGTAAACAATGACCGGCACCGCTCGGCCCCGCACGTAATCCAACCGCCCGCCGATCAACGCAAAGCCGGCCGCTGACAGATCCGGAACCGCGGGCGACATGTCGACGCGCCCGTTGAACCACGGCTTCACATTATGCTGATTCGACGACACGACGTCGGTGAGATGGCCGGGCATGAGCGAACGAATGTGTGAGGCGACCAGTTCGCTCGATACAGACGGAGACGTGCCCCCACCCGCCCCACCGCGCATGATCGCGAAGGTTGCCGCGCTGCTCGCGACAGCGATCACGAGACAGGCCGCGATGATGCCGCGCCACGGCAGGCGCGCGCTCGTCTCCGCGCTCGACACAGCCTCCAGTCGCGCAACGTCGGCGCGCAGTCGCGCCTTCAACACATCGGGAGCGGCGTAGCGCACCAGGTGCTCCTTCACTTGCGTGCGAAGGTGCACGAGCGACGCGTGTTCGCGCTCGCACACCGCGCAAGTCGCGAGATGCGCCTCGCTTTCGCGACGCTCGTCGGGCGTGAGCTCATCATCCAGGTACGCATCCAGCGCCTCTCGGCAGTGATCGCAGCGCATGTCAGCTCGCCTCCTGCGCGTCGTCGCCAAGTTGAGCGGCGAGGCGCTTGCGGGCGCGGGCGAGTCGGGACATCACGGTGCCGATCGGAACGCCAACGACCTCGCTGATTTCCTTGTAGGACAATTCCTGAATCTCGCGCAGCACGATCACCTCTCGAAACTCGACGGGAAGCGCTTCCACCGCGCGCGCGATGCGACGCCGCTCCGAGCGGCCGATCGCGAGCGCGTCGGTCTCGCTGTCACCGGCAATCGTCGCGAGATCGACGTCCGGCGCCGCATTGCGATGCCGGCGATGCCAATCCGCCGCGCAGTTGCGAACGATCGACAGCAACCACGCGCGCGAATCCCCGCCCGCGTAGCCGTCGATATAGCGCAGCGCACGCAGCACGGCCTCCTGCACGACGTCCTGCGCGTCATGCTCGTCGCGCAGCAGATAGCGCGCGAGCGTGTACGCATCGTCGAGATGCGGCAGCACCACCCGATCGAAGCGTTGGACGTCGAGCTGAGTCATGGAGTCGAAGAACGAACGAGTCGCCGGCGAGATGCCGCCCGCGGAGAGCCAGACCCGGAGACGAACGACTTTATTCCCCGGGGAATATGCGTCATTCGGTTCCCGTCAGGAGATCGGCTCCCAACCAGAGACGATTCATGACAGACGATTCCCGCAAGTCCGGCGACTACATCACCGCGGAGAGCGATGACGGCATCGACCGCCGTGGTTTTCTCAAATGCATGGCGTGGGCTGGTACGGCTACGGTGTGGGGCATGGCGGCCGGCGTGCCGACGTCCATTCCGCTGCATCGGCTTCCGCTGCTGACCGACACGCAGCGCAAGAGCATCTTCTTCGCGCAGATCAGCGACAGCCACATCGGCTTCAGCAAGGAAGCCAACAAGGACGTGACCGCAACGCTTGGCGACGCGGTCGCGAAGCTCAATGCGCTGCCGCAAAGCCCCGCGTTCGTCTTACACACCGGCGACATCACGCAGCTCGCCAAACCTGGCGAGTTCGACACCGCGGACCAGGTGCTCAAAGGCGTGAAGACGGAGCGCATCTTCTACGTCCCGGGCGAGCACGACGTCGCGACCGACAACGGCGCGTCGTACCTGCAACGCTATGGCAAGAAGACTTCGGGCGGCGGCTGGTACAGCTTCGATCACTCCGGCGTGCATTTCATCGGCCTCGTCAACGTCCTGAACCTGAAAGCGGGCGGCCTCGGCGCGCTCGGCCCCGAGCAGATCGCGTGGCTCAAACGCGATGTATCAGCATTATCTAATAGTACCCCAATAGTACTATTTGCTCATATTCCCCACTGGACGGTGTACCCGGATTGGGGGTGGGGCACCGACGATTCCGAACAGGCGCTCGCGCTCCTCAAGCGCTTCGGTTCCGTCACGGTGCTCAACGGGCACATTCACCAGATCATGCAGAAAGTGGAAGGACACATCGCATTTCATACCGCGATGTCCACCGCGTTCCCGCAGCCTGCGCCAGGCACGGCCCCGGCGCCGGGACCGATGACGGTCGATCCACAAAAACTCAAGAGCGTGCTCGGCATCGCCAACGTCACGTTCATTCCGAACCGCGGATCGCTCGCGATCGTGGATGCGACACTCTCGGGCGAGCCGCCCGCCTTCGAGGCCGCGTCGCACGATGCGATGATGCAACGCCAACGGACGCGGCGCACGACGCCGCTGGCGGCGAATCAGATCGGCATCGACAACTTCCAGTTCACGCCGGCCGAGCTGCACGTCGCGCGCGGCACGTCGGTCACGTGGATCAACAACGATGACGTGCCGCACCTGATCGTGAACGTCGAACGGAAGTTCAGGCAATCGGGAGTGCTGGACACCGATCAGCGATTCAGCGCCACGCTCGCGGCGCCCGGCACGTATCACTATTTCTGCTCGCTGCACCCGAAGATGCAGGGGCGCATCGTCGTGACGTGACCGGGCACACAGTCCGCGCTCCATCAAAGATGCCCGGCGGCGCGCAGCCACTCGATCGTTCCGGCGATCGTCGCTCGCGCGCCGCGAAACGTCATGCCAAGCTCGCGGCGGGCCTTGCTGTTGTCCATGAACCAATACCGTGTGGCATACAGCGCGACGGTCGGGTTGAATGGCAGCGGGGCTCGTACTCGCAGGGCCGCGCGCGATACGACTCGAATGAGGCCGTTCGGCACCGACACGATCGGTGCCCGGCGGCCGATCAGCTCCAACACGAGCTCGGCCAACTCGCGAATCGTCAGATTGTCGCCGCCGAGGATGTAGCGCTCGCCGGAGCGGCCGTGATGCAGCGCCGCGATGATGCCGAGCGCAACGTCCTCGACGTGCACCACGCTCGTTCCACCGCGGCACACCAGCACGGGCGTCGATCGCGCGAAGTCGAGCAGATTCGCCGCTGTTCCGAGCGCGGTGTCGCCCGGCCCATACACCTCGGCTGGATTGACGATGACGACCCACAACCCTTCGCGCGCCGCCGACAACGCCTTGAGCTCCGCGCGATGTTTGGCATGCGCGTAGCGCAGTGAGTCATCCGTCAGCGCAAACGATGTGCGCTCGTCAAAGACGCGCGGCGTGTCCGAGGCATTGATCGCCGCCGTGCTCGACACGAAGACGACACGATGATCGTGAAGCGCCTGCGCGGCGCTCAGCACGTTCGCCGTGCCGGTCTCGATCACCGCGGTGAGCGTTGCGGGTTGATCGGCATCCCATCCGCCGGGCGCGGCGAGATGAATCGTCGCGTCACAGCCGGCCATCGCCGCGCGCAGCGACGCGCGATCGCGAACGTCGCCGAATGCGCGCTCGAACGGCAGGTCGTCGATGCGATCCGTGCGGCTCGTCTGCCGAAGCAGACACCGTACATGATGCCCATCGTTCACGAGCCGGCGCACGACCGCTGACCCTATGAACCCGTTGCCGCCGGTGACGAACACGCGCATCGCCGCGCCGCCGGTCACGTCGCGATCAAGCGTGCCAGCGCGTTGGTGACGTCGTCGATCTGCTCGCGAGTGTGATGCGCGTTGAGCATGAAACGCAGGCGGCTGTGTCCCGGACTGATCGCGGGGAACATGATGGCATCCACATGAAAGCCGGCCTCACGCAACCCTGAAGCGATTCGCACACAGCGTTCGTCGTCGCCGACGTGCACCGGTACGATCGGCGTCGCGTTCGAGAGCGCGGGAATGCCGTGCGCGCCAAGCCGCGCCAAAAAATACTCCTGGTTCTTCCACAAACACTCGCGCCGCTGCGGCTCGTCGGTGACCATGTCGATCGCCTCGAGGAGCGCGGCGGCCTGGTCGGGCGGAAGCGTCGACGTGAAGCCGAACCCCGACGCGCCGAACCGTAGAATCTCCGTGATGTACGATTCGCTCGCGATGAAGCCGCCGATGCAGCCGTACGCCTTGCTCAGCGTACCCATGTGAATGATGCGTGGACTTTCGATATCGAAGTATTCCGCGGTTCCCGCGCCGGTTGGGCCGAGTATGCCGGTGCCGTGCGCGTCGTCGATGTAGACCACGGCATCGTATCGCTCGGCAAGCGTCATCATGGCGGGCAGCGGTACGATGTCGCCGTGCTGGCTGAATACGCCGTCGGTGACGATGATGCGGATCGACGCCGTCGACGCACGCAGCTTGTCCTCGAGATCGTTCATGTCGAGGTGCTTGTACGCGAACGACGGCGCCCCCGACGCACGAATCCCTTCACGAATGCTCATGTGATTGAACTCATCCGTGAAGAACGCGTGCTTCCAGTTCATCGGCGGCGAGTAGCCGAACGCACGCGCCAGGTTCGCGGTCTTCGCGAGTGTCGGGAGCACGCTGAGGTTCGTGAGATAGCCGGTGGCGAAGAGGAGCGCCGACTCTTTTCGCTTGATGCCGGCAAGTCTCGCCTCCAGACGATCGTACAGCTCGAGATTGCCGCCCAACAGGCGCGACTCGCAATTGCCGACGCCGTAGCGGTCGATCGCGTCGTGGGCGCGCGCCTTGAGACGCTCGCTCGTCGCCAGGGCGAGATAATTGTTGGTGCTGAACGAGACGAGCGTGCGGCCATCGGCGCGAAACGCCGGATCGGGCAGCGTCGCCGGCACCAGCTCGTCGCGACGCGTGCCGCGCCGCGCCATCCATGCCGCTACGTCCTGGAGATCGCGCATGCGTAGTGTCTCAGGATGTGAATCGACGCGCCACGAGCACGGCGTTCATTCCGCCGAACCCGAACGAATTCGACATGACGACGTCCGCCTTCGCTCGGCGCGCGACGTTCGCCACGTAGTCCAGGTCGCACTCGGGATCGGGGACGTCGAGGTGCGCCGTCGGTGGCAGCACGCCGCGCTGAATCGCGGAGAGCGCCGCGAGCAGTTCGACGGCGCCCGTCGCACCCATGAGATGTCCGTGAACTCCTTTCGTCGATGAAACCGGCAGGGAGCGCGCGCGATCGCCGAAGACGTGTTTGATCGCCTGAGTCTCCACGACGTCGCCGACGGCGGTCGCGGTGCCGTGCGCATTCACGTAGTCGACGTCCTCCGGCGAAAGCTCTGCATCCGTCAAGGCCGCGCGCATCGCGCGCGCTTGGCCCTCGGCGTTCGGTTTCGAGATGTGGCTCGCATCCGCGGCGTTACCATAGCCCGCGAGCTCGGCATAAATCGTGGCGCCGCGCGCGAGCGCGCGATCTTCGCGCTCCAACACGATGGCGGCGGCGCCTTCGCTCAATACAATTCCCGTTCGATTCTTCGAGAACGGCTTGCAGCTTTTCGCGGGATCGTTCGCGTCGGCGTGCGCGAGTGCCTGCATCGCATCCCACGCGCGAAGATTGCCGTTCGTGACCAGCGCTTCCGATCCACCGGCGACGATTGCATCGGCAAAGCCGTGCTTGATCGCACGGTACGCTTCTCCGATCGCCGCGGAAGACGATGAGCACGCGGTCGACACGTTGAGCACCGGACCGCGCAATCCGTTCGCGATCGAGATCTGGCCGGCCGCCGCATTGTTCATCGCCAACACCACGCTCGTCGGACGCACGCGTCCCTTGCCCGCGTACAACTCGCGATACGAGTCTTCGATCGACGCCGCGCCGCCGAGTCCCGTTCCCCAGTACACACCGGTGCGAACCGCATCGTCGTCGGTCGACTGCAAGGTTGCATCGTCGATCGCCTGACGCGCCGCGACGAGCGCGAGCTGCGTCGCGCGGTCGAGCTGCGAGAGCTGGTGCGGCGCCCAGAATTTCGACGCATCGAAGTCGACGCGGCCCGCCACGAGCGGTGCCGCACCCAAGTACACCTCCGGTGTCACCGGCCGAATGCCCGAGCGCGCCGACGCGAGCCCATCGAAATACTCATCGATGGATTGTCCGACTGGGCTGATCACGCCCACGCCCGTGATGACGACGCGATGCACCACGACACCTCAGGACGTCGCGGCCGGGCGTGCAGCGATCAGTCCGTCGACGACATCGGCGAGCTCGCGCAAGGTCTTCACGTGCGTCACCGATTCCTGTGGAATGGACAAGCCGAACTGATCTTCGAGCTCGAACAGAAATTCGAGGAAACCGAGCGAATCGATACCGAGCTTGTCGACGGGCGCGTTCTCGTCGATCGCGTCCGCATCGCCGCCGAACTGCTTCGCGGCAAGGTCCTTGATGGTGTGTAGAGTGTCCATGGTCTACGTCGCTGCGGGCGGGTTGAGTGGGAGGATCAGCGATATCATACACTCCGAACACGCCCCATCGCGGCATCCCCGCACAAACTTCCCTTTGTGATCCGTTCATGAACCCCTTCGCCCGCGGCGTGATGCTCCTCACCGCCCTCGTGCTGGCCCTTCCGGCCATCGCGCGCGGCCAGGCCAGCCCCGTGGGCTTGTGGAGCACGATCGACGACGACGACCACCGGCCCACCGCCGTCGTCGAAATTCAGCAGGCCGGCGACGAATTGGTGGGCGTCGTTCGCGCGCTGCTCGTTCCGGCAACGCACGACGACAGCATCTGCGGCAAATGCTCGGACGAGCGGCGTGGGCAGCGCATCGTCGGCATGGAGATTCTGCGCCACATGCACCGCGACGGCGATTCCGGAAATACCTGGAGCGGCGGCGAGATTCTCGACCCCGAAAACGGCAAGACCTACAAGGCGAAAATGACGCTGGAGGATGGCGGCCAAAAGCTGGTCGTCCGCGGATACATCGGGATCTCACTGTTCGGCCGTTCGCAGACGTGGATGCGACGGTAGACAGTCGACCATCGCATCCGCCGCCTTGGCTGTTCGGCATCGTGTCCATGCCGTACGGCGCGTTCAACGGACTCGCCGCGGTCGCCGTCCCGTATCTGCTTCGCAAACAAGGGCTGAGCGTCGATCGAATCGCGTCGATCGGCGCCATGATCCAGCTGCCGGCGATCTGGTACTTTCTCTGGGCGCCGGCGATCGATCTCAAGCTGCGACGTCGCACATGGATCATCCTGCTCGCCATGACGAGCGGCGCCTGCGCCGCGTTCGCACTGACGCGGGTAACGGCAGGCGCGATCGGTGTGCTCACCGGACTGTTCATCGCCGCGTCCGCGCTCAATCAGCCGGTGTCGAGCGCTGTCGGCGGATTGGTCGCCGCTGTCGTGCCAAGCGCCCTCCGCGGACGAACGGGCGGATGGTCGCAAGCTGGAATACTGCTCGGCGGTATTGCGGCGGGCGGCCTCTCGGTTTGGCTTGCTGATCGTGCGAGCCTACTGGTAGTAGCCGGCGTCGCCGCCGTACTTGTCGGGCTCCCATCCCTCGCCGCCCTCGCGATCGATGAACCGATCGGTGCGCGACACATCATGCGCGCTCAGCCGAAACGAATGGCGCGTGAGCTGTGGACAGTCCTCAAACAGCGGCGCGTGTGGGCGGGATTTCTTTTCTTTCTCAGTCCCATCGGCGCCAGCGCGTTGATGAACCTGTTCACGGCCGTCGCCGGAGATTTTCACGCGTCTCCGAACGTCGTTGTGTCGGTCGTTGCGATCGCCGGGGTGCTCACGCCGGCGGGCGCGCTGATCGGCGGCTACCTCTGCGACCGATTCAACCGCTGGCTGATGTACCCGGTCGGCGGGCTGCTCGCCGCGGCGAGCGCCGGCGGCATGCTGCTCGCGCCACTCTCACCATGGACGTACGCGTTTGGCGCCGCCGCATACGCGCTCGCGACGGGCTTCTGCTACGCGACGTTCATGTCGCTCGCGCTCGAGTTGCTGGGAGCCGGGGCGTCGACGAGCGGGACGCAGTTCACACTGTTCATGGCGGCGGTGAACGTTCCGGTCGCCTACATGCTACGCCTCGATGGACTCGGCCACGCTCATTTCGGCGCTCGCGGAATGCTCGCCGTCGATGCGGGCGCGAACGCCGCCTTCGGTTTGGCTTTCCTCATTGTGTTGTCGATCATCCGCCCGCGCTCGTATACCGCCGAAGCGCCACCCGCCACACCGCACGGCTGACGCCAAGCGCGATGGCCGCGACGACGAGACATGCGGCCGCGGTGACCGGCGACAATCGCCCGACGAGCGCCGCCGCCGGAATGGTCGTCGTCCACGCGACCGGCAGAATGAACAAGAACACGACGCGCAATGCCGTCGGGTATGCCGACGCGGGATAGCGCGCCGCCTCGAACAAGGCATCGAACACGGTCGACAGATTCTCCACTGCGACGAACCAGAACGCCAGCGACATCAACGTCAGCCACACGCCGTAGAGAATCGCGATCGCGGCGGCGAACATCACGAGGAACACGCTCAGCTCGGCGATGCTGATGGTCCGACCCAGCCGATGCATCGCGTAGATCGACAAGGCGAAGCCCGCGATCACGTCCGTGACGCGCCACAAATCGAGCTCGCGAAAACTCAAATAGAGTTGCGTATCGATTGGGCGCAGCAACAGCAGATCGAGCGAGCCATGTCGCACCTCGTCGGGTAAACTGCCAATCCCGGGACGCAACCAGCCCTCGACCACACCGACGAGCGCATTGAAGACGCCGAGCAGCACCGCTGTTTCCCAGAAGCTCCAGCCGCCGACGACGCTCGTGTGTTCGTAGAAGATGCTGACGGTGAACACCGCCATCAGCAGCCAGAAAGCCGCCCCGAGCGAGCTCGCGACGAAGTTCGCTCGATATTGCAGCTCGCGCGCGGCGTTGAGCTCGATCAGCGCGCGAAACGCGCCGGTGAGATTCGACGATTTAGCCACCGACGGCCCCGTATCGTTTGAGACCGTTCCGCCAGACGACGCGATAGATCACGAACCACGCGGCGAGCCACGCGAGTTGCCCGGCGAAGCCGCGCGCGATGTGATTCTCCCATCCACCGGTTCCGGTAAGCAGCGACACCGGAAACGCAATCGCGTACGGGAACCAGAGCAGCGTCGAGAGTCGCTCGACCCAGTGCGGCAAGAGATCGATCGGCGCAAGCTGACCCGACAGAAATACGCCGATCGCCAATTGCAGCTCGACGATGGCATACGCGCGCGTCGTCCAGAATGCGAGCAAACCAACGGCAAATCCGTTGAAGAACCGAATGCCTGCGCCGAGAATCACAGCGATGGCGGTGAGCGCCCATCGCCCGGGCGCGACGGGCACACGCACCGTCGGCCACACGAGCGCGGTGAGCAACCACACCACGATGACGATCGTACCGACGCGCGCCTTGTACGCGATGTTGTCGGCGACCGATTCGTGAATCGGCGCCACCGGCCGCGCGAGTCGATGATTCATTTCGCCGTCGGCGATCCAGTGGTCGATGTACCACGCGTCCCACGCTTGCGTCAGCTGATTGATCAGCGTGACGCCGAAGAAGTAGCGCGCGAAGGCAACCCGCGTATATCCGTCGACGTCGCCGCCGACGCTCGCGGCGACTGTCCACCACACGCCCAATGCAATGGCCGGTTCGGTGATACCCCACAGCAGCCACAACGCGATGTCGGCGCGGTATTGCAGGTCCACCATCCACGCCGCGCGGATGTACGCCGCATAGCGTCTCGGCCAGAGTGCGATGCCGCTCATTCGGGGGTCATCCCGTCGTCGCGAGCGTCGGCGAACGCCTGGCGAATGACGTCCTCGATTGGCGGGTCGTGAATTGACAGGTCGACCACGAGCCCCGACATCAGAATGCGCGCGCTCGCTCTGGCCGCCTCATCTCGCGGCACCTCGATCACGGCGGAGGGATGCTGAAACCGTTTCACTTCTCCAAAATGTGCGACAGCATCCAGCGTCGTCTCGGGACACAGCGTGAGCTCGAGTCGCTTCACCGGAACGGTGCGCGCCACGAGGTCGGACAGCGAGCCGTCGTAAACCAGGCGGCCGTCGTTGATCATCATCACGCGCTTCGCCAACGCGGTGACGTCGGCCATGTAGTGCGACGTGAGCAGGATCGTCGCGGTGTGACGCACGGCGTAGTCTTTCAGAAAGCCGCGCACCGCATCTTGCGCCGTGACGTCGAGGCCAAGCGTCGGCTCGTCGAGCAACACCAGCTCCGGCCGATGCAGCAACGCCGCGGCGAGCTCGCACTTCATGCGTTCGCCGAGCGAGAGATTGCGCACGGGACGATCGAGCAATTCGCCGATCTCCAGCATCTCGATCAAATCACGGCGCTGCTTTGCGTAGATCGCGTCGGGAATCGCGTAGATCGCGCGATTGAGACGAAACGTCTCCTCGACCGGCAGATCCCACAGCAGCTGCTGCTTGTTGCCGAGCACGAGCGAGATCCGGCACTTGAACGCCGCGCTGGCCGTCCACGGATTGAGGCCGGCGACTTCGATGGACCCGGATGTCGGATACAACAGGCCGGTGATCATCTTCAACGTCGTCGTCTTTCCGGCGCCGTTGGGGCCGAGGAACGCGACGACTTCGCCGCGCTCGATGGTAAACGTCAGCTTGTCGACGGCAATGACATCATCGTAGCGCGGCGCGACGATCGCGCGCAACGCACCACCGATACCGGGATCGCGAACCTTCACCCGGTAGTGCTTGCTGAGCTGTCTTGCCGTGATCACGTGATGGTGCCGCGGAAAGGACGTGCCGTTCGACCGAAAGACTTCTTAACCGCTCGATTCGCCTGGAGACGACACGGCCCGCGCAGTCTGCGCGGGCCGAAAACGTCTCGTGCCGATCGTGTTTGGCGGCCGGGCGAGCCCCGTCCGTCAATGCCTCGGCGTCAGTACCACCACTGCCCGAACGCGGGGTAGTTCACTTCCTGGTAGTTCAAGCGCCGCGGGTCGAGACTCCACTGCAGCTCGCGGTGTGCCTGGAAACTCTTGTTGCCCGCCATGACCGATTGATAGGCGCGACTCTGCGTCATCGCCTGGCCGTTTGCCCATGCCCGCTGCGGAATGGAAGCGCACGCGCCGAGCGCCCCTGCCGCCGCCAATGCGAGCCCGAGTCGAATCGCTGTTCTGATCGTCGAGCCACGTGTCGTCGACATTCTCTGCTCCTGGTTGCCGATGATGAAGGCCGAACGCCGAGGGTGGCGGCGCGAATTGTATGCACAATGCAGCATCAAGTGGACCGCGGCAAGTCTCGCCACCGGATTTCACGAACCGCGGATCGAGCGCACGGGATCGACGTGCCGCGCCGAGCCGCTGGTACGCTGAGTGCTTCATGAAGGCCTGCCATGACCAATACTCATTGTATCCCGAGCCGCTTACGGCAGGGCACGCTAGTGATGACCGCGATGCTGCTCGGGGCGTGCAGCATCTCGCAGCAACAGGAAGTGCAGCTCGGCCAGGAGCAGGCCGCGCAGGTGAGCCAGCAGCTCCCGATACTCAACGACCCCACGATCAACAGCTACGTGAACAGTCTCGGCCAGCAGATTGCGAGTCATACGTCGCGCGCCGACCTGCAATGGAGCTTCGCGGTCGTCAACACCGACGAGGTCAACGCGTTCGCGCTGCCGGGCGGGTTCATCTATGTGAACCGCGGCGTGCTCACCCGCGCGAGCAACGAGAGCGAGCTCGGGGCGGTGCTCGGCCACGAGATCGAACACGTCGTGCGCCGGCACTCGGTGAAGCAGATGGAGCAGATGCAGGGCGCAAACGTCGGCGCCGGCGTGCTCTGCGCGCTGACGAATGTCTGCAACTCCGGGCTCGCTCAGGCGGGCATTCAGGCGAGCGGTACGCTGCTGTTCGCGAAGTTCGGTCGCGACGACGAAGTGCAAGCCGACGAGGGCGGCTTCCAGAATGAGATCAACGCCGGTTTGAACCCGCGCGGCATGCTCACGTTCTTCGAGAAGCTGCTCGCCGAAGAGCAGCAGAGCAACGGCGGCGGTGCCACGGCGTCGTGGTTCTCCGACCACCCGGGTACGCAGGATCGTATCGCGGATGTTCAACGAATGCTCAATTCGACGTC
Source organism: Gemmatimonadaceae bacterium (assembly GCA_035606695.1). Classification (NCBI taxonomy): domain Bacteria; kingdom Pseudomonadati; phylum Gemmatimonadota; class Gemmatimonadia; order Gemmatimonadales; family Gemmatimonadaceae; species Gemmatimonadaceae bacterium. The sequence goes on along the minus strand of DATNEW010000028.1, from coordinate 24,038 downwards.
GGCGGCCACGCTGAACCGGCTGCGCACGGATACGCAGGCGTTCGACAACATGAAGCGCCGGCTGGCTCAACTTCCGCCGCCGCCGCCTGCGCGCTGAGCGTCGTCAATGCGCAGCGGCGACGCCGAAGGCGCGTTCGACGTCGCCGCTGCGCTCTCGCGGCGCGAAGAGATAGTCGGATAGCTCGACGTCACCGTGTGTTTCGACGCGATCGAGGGGTTGCAAGCCGCCCGCGTGATTGATGCGGTACATCCGGTAGCCGAGCGATGTCATGACCTCCGTCACGGCGTCGGCTCGCTTGCGTCGCATGCGACCGTTCTCCGTCGTGTCGGAATACGTCGGAAGGATTTCGCACACGACCAGAGGCCGGTCTCGCGCGAGCGTTTGATGGAGTCCGCGCAGGACGTCGAGCTCCGCGCCTTCGACGTCGATCTTGAGAATGCCGATGGGCGGCGCTCCCGCCACCTGTAGCACCTCGTCGCCCGGCGCGACGATCGCAATGCGCGACGAGGTGTACTCCGACGCGTCGCGAAAGCCCGCGACGAGACTCGCCGCGGAATCGACGGGACCACCGGAGAACAATTGTAATACGCCATGCTGGTCGCTCAACCCGCATGGGATGATCGCCACGCTTCGTGCGTCGTTCAACGCCGCCATTCGCTCGACATAGAATACGCACAACGGATTGGGCTCGCACCCGATGTAGCGCCGCCCATCACTCAGGAGCAGGAACTTCATCAGCGTCTGACCAAGGTTGACGCCGACATCGAGAACCGCGCGCGAGTCCAGCGCGAGCAGCCGCTCCAGCAACGGAAGCATCCACGGTTCGGTGAGCCGGGAATTCCCAAGCCCCAGGCCATCGATGACCGGAACGCGAATCGACCGTCCGCGATAGCGCACGGAAAGCGACAGCGAAATCCGGCGCGCCAGCCGCGTGTCGCGGAGAGACCAGATGAGCCGCTCGACGAGCCGATTGGTCCGGACCTCGGAAGCGAGCGGCGTCGCGGTCTGCTGTTTCCTCATGACGCGCAGTCTACCGTGCGCAACGCCCGCCGCGCAACGCGTTGCCGAACGCGGTTCATCGCGCTCCGCGACAATCGGGAAAGCGCACGCCGGCAATGCGCGTCGTGTAGTTCGTCGCGCCCGCCTTGACGTAATCGCCCACGTACCAGATCGTGCAATCGTCACTCGGGTCGACCGCGGTTTGCGTGTAGTCCTCCCAGCGCAGCGTGTTCGTCTGCGGTGCTTCGCCGGAGGCGAGCACCATTTCGTGAAGTGACAACGTGCCGCGCGGATCGCCGGCACGTCGTCCCGCGAAGCGTTGCCCGACAAACGTCGTCGAATCGCCGAACGAGTAGCCGATGCCGATGTTGCCGCGGGCATCCATCGCCGGGCTGCCCAGCCAGCGAAAGCCCCCGTCGGGCGCGTACGTTCCCTGCTGATACAACGCCGGCAGTCGCCGCGCGTCGAGCCGGAATTCGTACCAGCGTACTCCGCCGCCCCCCGCGTGTGTATCGACCGAGTGCGCGGCCACGATCGATTCGTGTCCGCCAACGCGGCGATACACCACGCGCGCCATCAGCTTGTCGCCTTGCGCGTCCAACCGGCGTTCGACGCCCGGTTGAGGCACGCAATTCGTCAGCTGGCCATTACACAAATAGTGATAGGGCGCCACACGAACGTTGGTCGGGCCGCTCACTCGCGTGCGCGCCGCATCGTTCCAGTCGACGTGAAATGTCCAGGCGAGAATGACCGAGTCCTCCATCACTTTCGCGAGCTGCCGTCCGCCGGCCGCAAGCATGATGTTCGGAGCGCCGCGGGGCGGTGCGTTCATTCCGTCGACGTCGGCGTTGTTCAGGAAATTGACGCTGTCGATGACGACACACTGCTCGCGCGCCGGCGCGCCGATCAACATCTTCGCGCGCTCGACGACGCAGGCGTGTTTTTGTATGACCTCGTCGCCGGTGCTCGTCGGAACGTAGTAGCCGTCGGGCCAGACGGCGGGACGCGGATAATCGGGAAAAAGCGGGCGAATGAATTCGTAGCGATAGTATGGGCCGAACGGATCGTTGCCCGTGCTCACCGCGTAACACATGGCATATACGCCCGTCGTCGGCTGCGGCGGTCGCGCACGTCGCTGCGACGTATCGCGCGGCGTCGTGTCAGGCGGCGGCGGTGGCGGCGGTGGCGGCTCGTAGAGGCGAACCGCTGCACCAGGCTGACCCGCGACGCCCGGCAAACTCTCGCGCGATCCGTCACCGGCACGCGGCGCCCCGCGCGGATCCGACTGCTCGGCGATGCGCGAAAAGATCGGCATGACGATCAACCACCGCCCCGCCAGCTGATCGTACCGAACCACCGCGTCACCGTTGTTGCGCTGCTCGCATGGTCCGCCGAATTCACGAAACACGTTCCGCGTTTCCACCGGGCCGTACAACACGCGGCCCGTCGTGTCATATCGCGCACCTTTCTTCGTGAAGATCGCCATGCGCGTGTTCACGATCTGAACGATGTGATTGGGCCCGACCGCCACGGAGTTGTCCGACGGGTTGCGCAGCGCGGCGTTGCCCTGCGGTCCGGAGAATCCGCTGCCTAATCCATCGAAGCTTGCGACGACGCCGATCGGCGGACGCGTGCCCTGCTTCGTCTGTTCGACGTCGCGTTCAGCGCGATGTCTCGCGGCAGCGAACGCCATCGCCGGCGCCGCCAGGGCGCCGAATGCAACGAGTCGACGATTCATGCGGCAAATCGTAGAGCGAATGTACGCGGGATGAAAGGGTGGCGTGCCAATGCTGTACATGGCCGAAATCGTCGGACACTCGACATTGCGGCCATCGCTCGCGGCGGCGATGGTTCGGCATTACCGCTTCTGGAGAGCTTCATGTCTCACCGCCCGATCGTTCTCTCACTCGCACTTTGCGTACTGCTGCCATATGGCGCTCGCGCGCAGCACTTCACCAGCGCCGCCAAGATCACCCATTTACCCGCTCCGGTCGCGCTCGACTCCGCCGGCAGGTTTCAATCGACCATCGCGCGCGTCGGCGACGACGTCTTCGTCGGCGGACAGCCGACGGAACGCGCGCTGCGCGAGATGAAGGCGCAGGGCGTCACGACCGTCGTGAATCTGCGAACGCCCGAGGAAATGAAGCGCTCCGTGAACTTCGACGAAGCCGCGCTGGTCTCGCAGCTCGGCATGAAGTACGTCTATATCCCCATGCGTGGAAATTCCGAATTTCCGTATTCGCCGGACGCCGTGACGAAGTTCAGCAACGCCGTTCGCGAATCGAGCGGCAAGGTGCTCCTGCACTGCACGATCGGGTGGCGCGCATCACATCTCTGGGCGGCGTACCTGATCAAGGAACGCGGCATTCCAGTCGACGAAGCCCTCGCGAACGCCCGCGCCATCGGCCTCATGGACGAACACCGTATGGGCAACAACGGGCGGCAACCCGTCGAGGACCTCCTGGGTCGCGATCTTCCGACGCTCGGTCATCCGCACTCCTGATCGCATCTGGCGCGACTCGTCGGCTCGTCTTTATCATGCTTGCATGACTCTCGTCAGAATCGCGCTCGCGAATCTCGAGTACCCTGAATCGCCCGCTGCGTCGGTGGCATTGACGCAACGGGCGATTGCTCATGCGGCGACGGAGCGCGCCGACATCCTGTGTTTTCCTGAGTGCTACGTGCCTGGATACCGCACGGCGGACAGACAGCTTCCGCCGCCCGACGCGCAGTTTCTCGAGAGCGCGTGGCGTGACATCGCGTTAGCCGCCGGCGAAGCCAACGTCGCCGTGGTCCTCGGCACCGAACGCGTTGTCGACGGAACGGCGCGTATCGCCGCGCTCGTCATCAACCGCGACGGATCGATCGCCGGCTTTCAGGACAAGGTGCAGCTCGACCCTTCCGAAGAAGCCACATACGTGCCTGGCGCCGAGCGGCGTGTGTTCGAGTGCGGGCCATTGAAGTTTGGCATTTCAATTTGCCATGAAGGCTGGCGCTATCCGGAAACCGTCCGGTGGGCAGCTCGGCGCGGTGCACACGTGGTGTTTCATCCGCACTTCGGCGAGGCGGAAGCGAACAGCTATCGCCCGACCGCCTTCGCCGATCCCGCGAACACGTTTCATGAAAAGGCGATGCTGTGTCGCGCCGCGGAGAACACCTGTTATTTCGCGAGCGTGAACTGCGCGGGCGAGGGATCGCCCACCACGTCTGCCGTGGTGAGCCCCGACGGCAGCGTACTCGCGTGGCAACCCTACGGCGTTAGCGGACTGCTCATAGCGGACATCGAAACCGGCGCCGCGACGGGACTGCTTGCGAATCGCTGCCGAACGGCCTGACGGATCTTGCTCGAGACCGATGGCCGCAGCATAATCTTCGCGGCCGTCGTCCTCGCCTCCCACCAGCAACCCGACCATGCCTCAAACAGCACATCGGGTCACGTCGTTCGCACCGCCGCCACCACTCTCCAACCACGAACGCGAACAGCGCCGCCGCACATCGGTGCTGTCCTCGCTGCACAAGCGGCTGGCCGGCACCGGCATGTCTCCATTCGTGGTCGAGCTGCCGGATGGAACGGTCGAACATCTGCAAGGCGACGCGCGTGCCGGCGACGACGGAGAACGCGCGCGATTCCTGCTGCGCGTCCGCAACGACCGCGGCCGGCGTGCGCTCGTCAGTCTCGACGAGATGGAGCTGGGCACGGCGTATTTGCGCGGTGACATCGACGTCGAGGGCGACTTTCTCAGTTGTCTCGACTTGCGCGGCATCCTCACCGATCGCCGCCCATTGCGGTCGCTGCTGCGCCACGTAATTCCGCTGGTGCTGGGCCAACGGCGCAGCGACATGGCGTGGGTGCCGAAGCACTACGATTTCGGCAACGAGTTCTACTGGGCGTTTCTCGACAAGCAATACGGCCTGTACTCGCAAGCGCTGTACACGGCGGACGACGATTCACTCGACGAAGCCGTCGTGAACAAGCTCGAGTACATCGTCGACGTGTGCCGCTTGCGGCGCGGCTCGCACGTGCTGAACGTCGGCGGTGGCTGGGCCTCGTTCGAGAAGTTCATCGCGCCGCGCGGCGTCAGCTCGACGATGCTCACGCTCTCGCACGACCAGTACGCGTTCCTCTCCGATTTCTGTCTGCGCAATCCTGAACCGGGCCGGCTCGAGGTCGTGCGCGAAAGTATCTTCGCGTTCTCCTCTGCCGCTCAATACGACGCCATCACGTTGCTCGGTGTCATGGAGCACTTGCCCGACTATCACGGACTCTTCGCGCGGTTCGCCACGCTTCTCAAACCGGCGGGGCGCGTCTACATGGACTTTGCCGCCGGGCAGCGCAAGTACAAAGTGAGCACGTTCACGTCGACGTACGTGTTTCCGGGAAATCACACCCCGGTGTATCTGCCCGGCCTCTTCGCGGCCGCGATCGCGCATGGCTTCGAGCCGATCGCGCTGCACAACGATCGCCACAGCTATTACCTCACGCTTCAGGCGTGGGCGCGCAATCTCGAGGCAGCGTACGATCGCGTCCTGCCGATCGTCGGCGAGCGTGTGTATCGCCTGTTTCGGTTGTACCTCTGGGCAGGCGCGCATCAACTACAACGGAGCGGATCACTCGAGAGCTACCGCGTCGTCTTTCAACGCGCCTCCGGACGGCCCTCGCACGAGATCGGCTGCTACAAACCGATTTGAGCCAAACTCGCCTCGGCTAACCGAACCAGCGACCCCGCGTTCTGATCGCGTGCGATCGACAGCGCGCGTTGAAACGAATGCTCGGCGCCATGCCGGTCACCGCGCTCACGCAGGATCTCGCCGCGCAAGCGATGCAACTCGGGCTCCCAGCACCGATTGTCATTCTTCTCGGCAACCGCTTGCGCCTGAAGGAGCGTATCGAGCGCCAGCGCGGGCTTCCCCGTTCGGTGGTAGGCATCGGCGAGCAGCCACATGTAGTGCGGCAGATTCATTTCTGCCTGCGTAGCGCGATATCCGTCGAGCGCGCGGACGAGCGTCGACAGCGCCTCGTCATGATCGCCAAGCACCACGCGCGACCACGAGTGAAAGAGCACGCCCACCGCACGCCACTGGACGAAGTCGTGGGTGCGTGAGATCTCGATGCTTTGTTCGGCATACTGCTTCGTCAATTCCGCGTCGCCGCGATGCGCGTGCAGCCACGCGGTGAGCGTGACCGCGTATGCCTTGGCGAACGGTGTGTCGGCGTGCTCGCGCGCGCGACGATTCTCCTCCAGCGCCAGCGCATCGTCGCCGAGCATCCACAGAGCGATCGCCAGCCATGCGCCGGGCATGAAGGCGCCATACGTCAAGCGATCGACGTCCGTGCGCATTTGATCGTACACCGACATGCCGGAGCGCAGGAACTCGACGCCGCGCTCGAATTCGCCGAGCTGAATGAGCGGCGGGCCCATCGCGGTGCGCGCAATGAAGATCTGCCTCGGATCGCCCGTCGCCTCGGCCACGTGCACCAGCTGTTCGACGACGTCACGCGCCGTGTGCAGGCGCCCGCTCACGACGTAGAACCGATAGAGACCATGGAGCGCCGGAATCTGCGTCGCGGGATCGCTGAAGCGCGCCGACAATTCGCGGGCGCGCGAGTACGCCGATTCCACTTCGCTGCCCGAATAACCGAACAGCGCGTTGAGCGGTACGCCGAGCGCGAGCTGGAGATCCAGCTCGATTCGTGCGCGCTCGTCGTCGTCCGGCATCGCCGCGGCCGCGTCGAGCCCGCGCCGTGCGAGCAAGACCGCTTCCTTGTTGGCGAACAGCCGCGTCGCCGTGCGCGCCGCGGTGAGGAAGCATCGCGCCGCCTCGCCAAACTGCCGCGCCGCCCGATGCAGCACGCCCAATTCCGCCGCGACCGCCGGATCGTCCCCGTACAAATCGTGCATCACCGACGCAACGGACGCGCTCAGCGCCATACGACGCGTGCCCCGCAACGGGGATTGGAGCGTATTCTGATATAAGATGTGTGAAAACGCGTACCGCAGCGACGGATGCCGCTTGCCGATCACACGCTCCTCGACCAGCCGCACCATGGCGTAGACGCGCTCGAGCCGCTCGAGATGCTCCTCGACCTGTTCCGGCGGCAATCCGGTCGCGCCGGCGACGACCGCGGAATCGAACTGGGCGCCCTGCACGCTCGCGATCGTCAACAAGCGGCGATCCAGCTCGTCCAACCGATCGATCGTGCGCTGAATGACGCTGCGAATCGACTGCGGAATTTCCGCGTCGACGGTATCGGCGGCACGCTCCAGCCGCCAGCTGCCGTCGCGCTGCCCAATCACGCCGCGGTCCGCCAGCTGCCGCATGAGATCCACCACGAACAACGGCGTCCCCTCGGTGCGCTGAAAGATCAGATCGACGAATTCACTCGGAAACTCGTTGCTCTCGTACGCGCGGTCGACATATTCGCCGAGTACGTGCCGGTCGAACGCGCGCAGGAACGTTTCGCGAATACGATCGCGCTCGTGCAGGCGCAGAGCGGCGTCGGCGAACGGATGGCGCGCCGCCAACAGATCCGACGGCCGATACGTCACGAGCAGCAGCATCGGCAGCGTATCGAACCGATCGGCGAGATAGACGATCAGATCGACCGTCGACGCGTCCGCCCAGTGGACGTCCTCGAGGCAGACCACCAGACGGCCCGAACGCGTCAACTCCACGAGAAATGAGCCCAGCTGCCGCTTCATCTGTTCGGCCGATCCGACTCGCGCGTCCGTCGGCGTCCGCGCGCCCGACGGATCGGACATCGTCGCGGGCCGCACCTGCGCATACCACGCCGGCGCTATCTCGCGCATTTCCTGCGCGACGAGCGCTCCGTCGGGACCGTTCAGCAAACCTTCGAGCGCCTCGAGAAAGGGCAGATACGCTTCGGCACCAGCGAGGCGCTCCGAACATCGACCGACGCCGACGCGGCAGCGCTCGACCTGCCCCGCGGTCTGTTCCAGGAAGCGGGTCGCGAGCGTCGTCTTGCCCAAGCCCGGCTCGCCGGCGATCGCGTGTACCAACCCGCGATCGTGTGACGCGCGATCGAAGCTCGCGGTCAGCGCGGCAAGCTCGAAGTCGCGGCCGACGACCGGACGCGCCGTTCGCTCGACGGCTGCCGCCGCACGCTGCTCGTCGGTCGTGCGCATGGCCGGCGCGCTGCTCGCCCGCGCGCCGCCGCGGTAGCGATGACCGGCCGCGAACGCATCGAGCGGCGCGACGAGCTCGTCGGCCGTTGCGGGACGCTCTCCAGGTTGCTTCCGTAGGCATTCCGTGACGAGCTGCGCCAACTCCGCCGGAACCTCGGGCCGAATCTCCGCCAGCGGTTGCGGCGACTTCGTCAGGTGCGCGATGATCAGCGACTGATACCCGCTCGCGGTGAACGGCCGGCGGCCGGCGAGTATCTCGTACGCGAGGATTCCAAAGCTGTAAATGTCGGCCCGGTGATCCATTCCGGGATCGGCGCTGATCTGCTCGGGCGCCATGTAGGCCGGTGTGCCGACACTCTCGCCGATCGCCGTCAAGGTCTCCTGCGGACGAGACGCATCGGGCTGCACGCCCGAATCCGTCCGCCGAGCGTTGACGATCGCTTTCGCGATGCCGAAGTCGGTGACCATGGCCGTTCCGTCCACGACGAGGACGTTGCCCGGCTTGATGTCGCGGTGCACCACTCCGGCGCGATGCGCGTACGCCAGCGCCCGCGCGATGCCGGCCAGAATGCGTGCGGCCTCACGAATGGGAAGCGCGCCTTCGCGAGCAAGCCGCACGTCGAGCGATTCGCCCGACACGAACGGCATGGTATAAAATGGAACGCCGCCGATTTCACCAGCGGTCAGCACCGGGACGATGTGGGGGTGCTGTAGCCGCGCCGCGACGAGAATCTCGCGCCTGAATCGCTCCGTGGAGATCTCGGCGACGAGATCGGCGCGCAACACCTTGACCGCGACGCGTCGGCCAAGCGCGGCTTCTTCGGCAACGAAGACATGCGACATGCCTCCGCCGCCCAGCTCACGCTCGATCCGATAGGCCTCGCCGAGGCTGGACTCGAGGCGTGACCGCAGCTCCGTCATCGGGATACGCAGGACACGGCGCGAACATACGAATCACTCGCGCGAGACGCTAGTGACACTGGTGAAGCCAGTGACGCAGCTGACGCAGCTGACGCAGCTGACGCAGCTGACGCAGCCAACGCGAGCGAACGCGGCCACTCGACGGCGGTCGCGCCGCCGAGTGGTTCGGTTCGGCTATCGCGTGACGACGCGGACCTTGCCGGTGTTGCCGCGGCCCTTCCGGATCACGATCTCGACGTCATGTCCGAGCTTCGAGATCATGCGCAGCAGGCGCTCGGGCGAAAAACCACGAACCTTCCCGCCGACCACCAGCGACACTTGCGACGGCGCATCGTCCATCAGCTCCGCCGCCTCCGTCTGACTCAGGCCGCGCTTTTCGAGCACGTCCGCCACGAACTCGGCGAGCGTTTCCTTGGGAATGACGCGTTCGGGGGACTTTCTTGGTCTCTTGGAGCGTGCCGCCATTAGGAATATCCTCGGAAGGAGTGAGTTCAACGTGGAAACGGTTTTGCCACCGCGTCGCAACGAGCGACGCCGAATATTAAACGTGCTTTAATGTTTCGGAATAGGGTCCGCTCATCCCGCGGTGTAAAAATCCTTTACTCGCCGACTATTATTGTTTTTATACATGCGCCCGCATAGCCGACTCAGGTTGATACAACTCTCTCGTCGCGGGGCGGCTCGGCGCATTGTATACACCGACAGAAACCCGATGCACCCCATGTAACGGTGATCCCGGCACGCACGTGACAGCTTGGAGCTCGTCTCCTTCCCGAGCATGGCATGGCAAAGGGCCGCCGCGTACAGGTGGTCGCGCAACTCGAGACGTCGCCGGGCGCCGCCTCGCGAGTGCTCGAGGCGCTCGTTCAGGGTACTCACGATTTCACGCTCACCTCGAGCGACGGACGCGTGTCGGCGCGCATCCGCGTCAGTCTCCCGGGCCCGTCGGTGACACAGCACGAGATCGGCGGCTGCCGCGTCGTCGTCGACTGGTCGCGATCGACCGTCGCCAACGGACATCGGCGAGCGACGTTGTCGCGCATCGAGCGGCGCCTGTTCACCATTCTTCTCAACGCCTCCGGCCGTCCGCTCTCACGGAGAGAGCTCGTCGAGCGCACGTGGCCGCCCGAGCCCGGAGGCGGGTCGAGTCGCGCACGGTCGCTTCCGGTGTACGTCTGTGGATTGCGCAAACGCCTGACCCACATCGGGGTTGGCGACGCGCTGCAGACGATTCGCGGGTTCGGGTATCAACTCGTCACGGAGTCGTCGACGGATTCGACTCCTCCAACGCCTCGGCCGCCCACTCGGCGACCGCCATGCGAAGCGCCGGATGCGGCTCGTCGGGAAACGCCGCATCGTCGAACACGCCGAGAATTGTCTCGAGAATGCTTCGCTCGTCGTGCTTCAGGCGGGCGAGCACGCGCACGTATTCCTGCACACAATCGCTGAGCTGCCGAAACACGGCGTCCGACGCGCGCAGATCGCGGGGCGTCGTGTCGGGTGAAAGCTCGTTTTCGATAGCACGCCGCAAACAGGCCCGTGCGGCCGCAAGGACACCGTCGGCCGCCCACCCGGCGGTCGAATCTTGATCATTCTGTCCTTGCTTCCCGGATTCATTGGACATACCGTCTCCACGTCGAGCAGGACCGTCCACGACGGCAAGTGCGGTGCCGCGCCGCTGTGACAATTCACGCGTTTAGTGTTCACGTATTAAAATACATTTAATGTTGGCCGGAGACTCCATGCAACGCACGCCCTTGACGATCGCCGCGTTCGCTCTTGCGATCGTCGCCGCGACCGCCCGCGGCCAAGCGCCCATTGTCGGATGGACAGTCACGAGGAACACCACGACCGACTCCGGCAAGGGGCCGTCGTCGATGGCCATGCGCCAGCAGATCACACCGCGCTACCTTCGCACGGAGTTCGCCCAGATCTCCGGCGCGCGCGACCAAAGCGCCGACGCCGAAGGCATGTACATGATCTTCGATTCCGTGGACAGCACCGTGACCATGGTCATGCCCAACCAGCACATGGCGACGATCATCGGCCTCGGCATGGTCGGGTCGACGATGAAGAACGCGACGGCGGACATCAAAAAACTCACAACATCCGGAAATCACATGTCCACCGGCCCCGTCGAGAACCTCGGCGCGGGCGAACGCATTCTCGGCCACGCGACACGGCACTATCGCAACACCTTCGACTGGACCATGCAGGTGGGTGAGGGCGAGCAGGGCTGCACGCGCCACACCACCGGCGTCGAGGAAACGTGGATCGCGCCCGACGTCGACCTCGAGTCGGCTGCGGATAACGCCATGGCCAAGACGATGGGCAAGATGTTCGGCGACATGGACGATATGCCGGACGACACGCGCGTTACGGCGGCGACTCCCAAAGGCTCGCATCTCCGCACCATCAAACACTCACAGAGCACGGATGCCGACGGCCGCCCAATCTCCGTCACGACGACGGACGAGATCGTCGAGCTGAGCCACGGCCCGCTCGCCGACTCGTTGTTCCATGCGCCGGCAGGCTTCCGCGTCATGGACATGCGGTCGATGATGAAGGACTTGAATCCAGACATGCTCGCCAGCATGGCCCCGACGGCACGACTTCAGGACGCGCTCTGCGGAAAAAAGACGCCCTGACGGCAACCGTCTGGACGATTGGCCACTCTACACGGTCGATCGAGGAGTTCCTCGCAGTTCTGCAGGCGCAGGGCATAGAGGCGTTGATCGACGTACGCCGGTTTCCGGGCTCTCGCCGTCTGCCGCAATTTGGATCAGCCGAACTCGCCGGCGCGCTTGAACGCGCCGGCGTCGCCTACGAGTGGCTTCCGTCGCTCGGCGGACGCCGGCGGCCGGTACCCGGCTCTCCGAATACCGGCTGGCGCAACGACTCCTTTCGCGGCTACGCCGACCACATCGCGACCGAGGAATTCGCCGATGGCTTGACCGAACTGGTCGCCGCGGCCTCCGGCGTTCGGACCACGATCATGTGCGCCGAGCTGCTGTGGTGGCGCTGCCACCGCCGGCTGATTTCCGACGTGCTCCTGACGCAGGGACACGACGTCCTGCACATCCGCGATGAGGCGCCCGCCGAGGCGCACCGGCTCATGGACCCCGCCCGCGTCGTGCGCGGCCGCTTGACGTACGCCGCGCCCGAGGACGATCAGCGCACGCTGTTCTGAACCCCGCGAGCGCCGGGCGAACCCTTTCGAGCTCGGGTGTGTCTATGGGATAGACAATCTATCCCATGGGCCGCCCATGTCCCCGCGAAAACAGAGCCTGCTCCCCGGCACGCTCGACATGTTGATCCTCAAGACCCTCACCGCCGGGCCGCAACACGGCTACGGCATCGCGCTCCACATCAAGGAATGGTCGCGCGAGGTCCTGCAGATCGACGAAGGCTCGCTCTACCCCGCCCTCCAGCGGCTGCGGCAGCGCGGCTGGGTCGCCGCCGAGTGGCGACGGACGCCGAACAACCAGCGCGCGCGCTACTACACCATTTCGGCCGCCGGACGCAAACAGCTCGGCCACGAAGAAGAGAGCTTCGGCGAGCTGCTCACCGCCATTCATCGCGTCATGCGATCCGTCTGACCATGCGCGCCCGTGAGTTTCTGTCCCGCTTGCGGGACCGCCTCCGCCGCGACCAGCTGAGCGCCGAGCTCGACGAAGAGATGCGCTATCATCGGCAGCTTCTCGATCGGGATCGATCGCCGTCGGCCGGCGGCGTTCAACTCTCGCGTACGCTCGGCAACGCGACCTATTTCAAGGAGGAAGCTCGCGCCATGTGGAGCCTTGGACTGTTCGACGATCTGCTGCATGACACGCGCTACGCATGGCGCGTTCTGCGTCGCGACGCGGGCTTCACGGCCGCCGTCGTGTTCACGCTGGCACTCGGCATCGGCGCCAATACCGCGATCTTCACCATCGTCAACGCCGTCATTCTGCGGCCGCTTCCGTTTACACAACCTGACCGACTCGTTTCGGTGTGGACGTCGCCAACGTCGACGCCAACCGATCGCGACCCAACCTCGCTGCCCGACGTCCACGACTGGGAGAAGCAGTCAACTTCAGTGTTCGAGTCGCTCGGTGCGTATGCGTTCAACCGCTTCGATTTGAATGGTCCACAAGGCGGCGGGCAGGCGCGCGGCATCCTCGGCACCAGCTCGTTGTACAATGTGCTCGAGGCGCATCCCACGCTCGGTCGCCTGCCTCGCCCCGACGAAGAGGACGCGCCCGTCGTGACGATCAGCTATCGCCTTTGGCAGGAGCGATACGCCGGCAAGCCGGACGTGATCGGCACGAAGCTCGAAATGGGTGGACAGCCGTACACGATCATCGGTGTGATGCCGCCAGGTTTCCACTTTCCTACTCCGGACATCGATCTCTGGACGACGCTCTACTCGATCGTCGCACAGACCGGTCCGGGCCCGAATGTCTGGCTGGCCAGTCGCACGTTGCGTGCATATCGCGTCGTGGCGCGTCTCAAACCAGCGGTCACGAGCGATCAGGCCGATCGTGTCATGAACGACATCGAGCACCGGCTCGGTGATGCATATCCCACGATCGATCGCGGCATGGACATTCACGTGCAGTCCGTTCGCGATGATACCGTTCGCAACGTCCAACGCGGCCTCTGGACCGTCTTCGGCGCGGCGGGGCTCATCCTGCTGCTCGCATGCGTGAACGTCGCGCACCTCTTGCTCGCGAGATTGTCGGCCCGGGCGCGCGAGCTCGCCGTTCGCCGCGCGCTCGGCGCACATCGCGGGCGAGTCGTGCGGCAACTCGTTACGGAGAGCGTGCTGCTCGGTCTCATCGGCGGTGGCGCGGGCCTCGGCTTCGCGTTCGTGGCGACGCGGATATTGGTGCGCTTCGGTCCAGCCGATATTCCACGGCTCGAGAACGTGTCGATCGACGGAGAGACGCTCGCCTTTGCCTTCGTTTTGTCGCTGCTGACAGGCTTGCTGTTTGGCGTCGCACCTGCGCTGCTCGGATGGGGGCGCGGCGTGCACGAGGCGCTCCGCGCGCAAGGAAAGGGCACAGGCGGTGGCGTGCACGCGGGGCGCACGCGTTCCGCGCTCACGACGCTCGAGGTCGCGTTCGCCGTGGTGCTGCTCGTTGGCGCGGGCCTCATGCTTCGCAGCTTCGCCGAGTTGACGTCGGCGGACCTCGGCGTGAAGCCGACAGGCGTGACGGTCACGAGCGTGACGATGCTCGGTCCGCGCTATGCGTCGAATGAGTCCAAGAGCCGCGCACTCCAGGATTTACTGGCGAAGCTGCGCCAAATCCCGGGCGTCACGACCGCCGGTGCCAGCACGAGCCTTCCACCAACACGCATTCAAGAAATCGAAAGCTTCGAGCTCACGGGAAAGCCGAAGCCGGAACCGGGCCACGAGCCGACGGCGATCTACATCCCCGCGACGCCGGAGTATTTCGGTGCGCTCAGCATTCCACTCGCGCGCGGCCGTTTCTTCGACGTACGCGACGATTCGGCCGCACCGCGCGTGCTGATCATCAGCGCGCAACTCGCGCAACGATACTTTCCCGGCGTCGATCCCGTCGGACAACGCATAGACGTGAACAATGAAACGCGCACCGTCGTCGGCGTGGTCGGTAACGCCGTGTACGAAGGGCTCGACACGCCGATGAAGCCCGCCATCTACGTCCCGTACGCGCAGGAGACCTTTCCCGGTGTGTGGATCGCCATGCGCTCCTCGCGTGATGCCGCGGCGCTCGCCGCGCCGATCCGCGACGCCCTGCATTCGGTCGACGCATCGCTCGTCGCGCATCGGCCGCAATCGCTGGAGTCGATGATATCGCAATCCGTCGTGCGGCCACGCTTTCATGCGTGGCTGCTTGGCGCGTTTGGCGGACTTGCGCTGCTGCTCGCAAGCACCGGCATCTACAGTGTCATCGCGTACGGTGTGTCGCAGCGACGCTCCGAGATCGGCATTCGCCTGGCACTCGGTGCGCCAACGAGCGCCGTCGTGGGCATGGTCCTGCGCGGCGGCATGCTGCCGGTGTGCGTCGGGCTCGTGCTCGGGCTTGGTGTGGCGTTCACCAGCGCGCGGGTGCTGAGTGGATTGCTCTACGGCGTCGCGCCGACGGATACGCTCACGTTCGCCGCCGTCGTGATCGTGCTAGGCGCGGCGGGCTTGGCCGCGGCGTTCATCCCGGCGCGTCGCGCGGCGGGCGTCGATCCGCTCACGGCGATTCGCGCCGAGTAATCACGGACGAACGGCGGATAACAGCCTACCACGGACGAACATCGGACAACGGCGGACCGGCACGGAGACGGCGTTTGCACTGCGTTGTAACGGCGTTTGACGTTGAATCCTTTTTTTTTGACACTCTCGGGAAGCTTCCAGTCGCGAAGCATCCCGAGGATGTTCTAAAAATAATCATTCAACAGCAGTCAACTGCAGTTCCGCCGTCTCCGTGCCTATCCGCAGTTGTCCGCCGTTTGTCCGTGGTCGAGGTTCGCTACGCCACCGTCACCACGAGATTACCGTCATCGTGCGCGGCCTCGCGTGTCGGCTCGGGTACGAGCTCCTCGCGTCGCTCGACGACATGATCGATCATCCCGAAGCGTTTTGCCTCGCACGCCGACATGTAGCGGTCGCGATCGAACTCACGTTCGATCCACTCGAGCGGCTGCCCCGTGTGTCGCGACATGAGCTGAAACATCTTCCCCTTGAGATAGATGAATTCCTTCGCGACGATCTCGATGTCGGACGCAGTGCCCTGCCCGCCGCGTCCGAGCGGTTGATGCATCATGATGCGCGAATGCGGCAGCGCCGAGCGCCTGCCGGGCGCGCCGGACGCGAGCAGAAACGCACCCATGCTCGCCGCCATGCCGACGCACGTCGTCGCGACCGGCGACGAGATGTGTTGCATCGTGTCGTAGATCGCGAGACCGGACGGGACGCTCCCGCCGGGCGAATTGATGTACATCTGGATTTCCCGCCCCGGGCCGTCGGCTTCGAGAAACAGCAATTGCGCGACGATGATGTTCGCGACGTCGTCGTTGATCTCCGTGCCGAGAAAGAGAATGCGGTCCATCAGCAGCCGCGAGAAGACGTCATACGTGCGATCGCCGCGCGCGGTGCGCTCGATGACGTACGGAACCGAAATCGACGACATAAAACTCTCCTCACCTCAGGAATTGAGACCGAGCCCGCGAGCAAGCGACGCCACGAGCGTTCGCGCGGCATCCTTGGAATGCAGCGCGTCGTGGCCAGTCGGTATGAGACACATGGCGTTGCCGCCGAGCGGGATGACGGTGGCAGTCGCCGCGACGGCTGCCGTCTGTGATGACGCATCGGCATTCGTGAGCGGACGCGCCTCGGGCGTAGTCTGACGCGCGGCGTCCCGCGCGCGCGCATCCGCCACGCGCGACGCAACGAAGCGTCGTAGCTCATCGTCCCCGGCGCCGCGAATCGCATCGCGCGCTTCGGCGAGCGTGACGAGCCCGAGATGTCCCGCGAGGCGTGCGCCGACTGCCTGCCACACATGGCGCAGAGCATAGCGCGCCGCCGCCGTGCGACCATCCGGTTCGTCGAGGATGTCCTTGCGGCGATAGTAGTGAACCGTGTTCACCGAAAAGCTGTCGCCCGCCGCATCGATGCCGAAGAACGCGAAGCAGTCGCGCGTCAGACGCGCCAGGTCGTCGGCATCGAGCGGGGCCGTGTCGTCGGGAACGGCGCGACGGCGCCATCGCTCGAGCTCGCGTTCGATCTGCTCGAGCCGCGTTTCACTCGGTGCCTCGCGGCGGACGCCGCGTGTCTTCGCGCGCGCCATGTGTTACGGGCGCGCCGGCGGACGGGCCGGCGCACGATCGTTGTCGGCCAGCGGACGGGACGCATCGAAGGCGTCGTCCGTTCCAATGACGATGCGAAGACGAAGCACGGTTGCCTCCGCCTCCAACGGTCCGATCGCAATTGATTCAAATTCTTGCATCGAGCGCCCGGTGAGCCCCGTGCCCGCGGCGCGCTCGATGAGATCGGTGTCGTCGCGCGCGACATCGGGCAACGCCGGTGTGGTCGCGCGCGCATGGAAGCCATACGGCAACCCAGGCGGCGTCCACTCGGGCGGCGCCATCGGGCGCGAAGGCGGCATAGGAATGCGCGGAACGGGTAGCATCGGGACGTCGGACAGATCGGGCCGCGCGCGCGCCGAGTCACGCGGGAGCTCGCGGCGAAAGCTGACCTCGATCGAGCCCAGGTCCGGATTGTCGCGGCCCCCGTCGGGACCGAACACGCGCTCGTCGCCTTCGGCGATGACCGTGAAGCGGCCGGCGTCGCGCCCCTCGACGGGCCGCTCGAGCGTGACGACGCCATACGCGTTGACGACGAGGCCTCGGGCAGTCACCGATGTACCATCCACACGCACGTCGGCCACACAACGCAGCGGGCCGAAGTTGCGGAGCCGAATGGCGTACACGGTTCCGGTGTGTGCGAGGACGTGCCCCGACTCGAGCTCGCGGACGTCGCCGTCGCGCACCGCCACGACTTCCACCCCAAAGTCACCAACGCGCATGCCAACCTCTCGATAAAGGCGCTGCGCTTTAGTCTAACAATGGTACAACAATGGTGTCAATATCGACGGACCGGCTCCCAGTACTCGGCTCGCTGGAGCAGCCCGTGCAGGACGCCGCCGACGACGCCGATACCTCCGCCCAGGATGGCGCCGCCGATCGGAATGAGCGGAAGCAACTCGCAGCTGTCGTTGGCGCAATTTTTCGGGCCGACGATGAGAACGAGACCCAACCCGGCGCCGATGGCCGCTCCAATGAGCGTCCCCTTTCCGACGCCCCAGAGAAATCGCTTCACCGTCATGTTGGATCGCTCGCGCGCGATCTCGAGCGACTGAATGCTGTCGATCGGGACAATGACCGTCACGTCACAGTGCAGGCACGTACCGAGCTCGGCGAGGTTGCCGCGGTACTGCAGGATCCACGCGTCGAGCGGCACGCTGTCGGGCCGCATGACGTAGCCGCGAATGTGCGACCGAGCCGGCGGCGCCCAGGCGGGCGTCGGAAGCTGCGCCGCGGCGGTGGCGGCGCACACGACAACCAACGCGAGTCCAATCGATGCGATCCGTTTCACTCTCGCTTCAACCACGCGTCTTTTTCCCGGGCGAGTAGCCGGCGAAATGTCCGGTGTGGTGCCACGTCGACGTATGGCCCCACTCGTCGCCTTCGGCGACTTCCGTGTGACTGAGCTTGCGCACGTCGATGCTCACCACGCCGTTGGCGTCGGTGGGATTGTAGATGTTCACGAACTTGCGCCCGAACAGGATTTCCTCGGGCTTGTAGGAGGAGCGCGCGTGTACGGTCTGCGAGAACGTTTCGTCGGTACCGGTGAGCATGATCATGAACTCGGCATCCTTGGCGGTGAGTTCCTCGTGCGTGCGGCCGAAGAGCGGGCTCTTGTCGTCGATCGGGTGCACCACCGTCCAGCTGAGCGGAAAGAACGTCACGCGCGACCGCTCGAGCGCGAGCTCGTCATACAAGCGCGCGGAGCCCTCGATGCGGGAGAACAGCACCTTCGCCTCGAGCTCGACCAACTGATTGCTGCGCGCGTTGGCGACGCGGAACATGAACGCGTGCTTCTGGCGGTACGGCGCCACGACGGCGTGCTCGCTGAACATCAGCGCCGCCGTGGGGCGCGCGAAGCGCGAGAACAGAACTCCGGTCGTCAGCGCGAACACGAGCAGACCGATGAGCGATTCGAACGTCATTACGAGGTGCGCCGCCATGCCAGTGGGCGCGATGTTGCCGTAGCCGATCGTGGCGAGCGTCTCGACGCTGAAGAAGAAGGCGCGCCAGAACGCGCCGCCCATCGCGGAGGGCATCGGTCCGCTCAGCGCTCCGGCGCCGCACGCCAAATACAGCAGCGCGAACGTCGTGTTCGCGGCGGCGTACGCGCCGACGATGAGCGCGAAGAACCGCGCCCAGCTGATCGTTAGAAAATAATGATAGAAGCTGAGCGACGACAGAAACGGCAGACCTTCGCGGCGCTGATTGAACGTTCCGTCGCGATTGAGCAGCCGCTTCTCGTTGACGCGGCCGATGACGGAGCCGAAGCCAAGATCTTTCGGTTCTTCGTTCAGAGGGACGTCGGGGGCGGTCATCGGCAATCGTGGTCCGGATGAGGGGCAGCCCAAAAACTACGGGCGCGCGCGAGTTCGAGGCCACCTTGCCCCGTCAATGTAACGTGCCCCATACTCCCAAACCGGCCGCGCGCGGCACCGGCGCCGTCCGACGGGTTACCCACAGCTCGAGGATTCATGATGCACCGCTTCAACACGTTGCTGCTGCTCGCCGCCGCGAGCACGACACTGGCCGGCTCGGCTGTAGCGCAGGACCCGGGCGTTGCCCTCCAGGCGTCCGATCAGAAACATGGCGGAACGGACAAGATGAAGATGCTCGCGCACGTCGTCACGCACCCTGGGGCGTGGAAGGCGGCGGACATCGAGCTCGAGCAGGATCGCAATCGGCCGTACGTGTATGTCTGCGGCTTCGTCAACTTCGACGTGCAGATCTACGACATCGGGAACACCGCCGCGCCGAAAAAGATCTTCGATTGGACGATCGAGAATCCGGAGCTGCATCGCGGCATCGGGGCGATGGACGGCAAGTATTTCAAGATCGGCAACAAATACTACTACGCGCAGTCGTATCAGTTCATGCAAGGCAGTCCCGACGCCGATCTGGGTGCGGTGATCTTCGATGTGACGGGGCTGCCCGATCCAAAAGCCGTAAAGGTCGTGGCGCGAATTCGCTACCCGCAGTCGCCGGGCGGCTTTCACAATACCTTCGCGTACAAGGCGTCGGACGGGCGTGCGCTGTACTTCGCGACGATCAATCAGTCGAAGGCGCTGGTCTATGATCTCGCGAAAGTGGTGAGCGGCGCGCCGGAATCGACCTGGCTCATTGGCGAGGTGCCCAATCCGACGCCGTTCAAGCAGATCGGCGGCGGCGGATATCACGACTTCTACGTCGGCTATGACCCGGCGACGCATCAGGACAAGTTCTACGGCGCCGGCTTGGGCGGCTATTCGGTGTGGGACGTCACCCATCCCGAAACGCCCAAACAGCTCTTCACGATCACCAGTCTCGGTATGGACATCGCGCACACGTTCACGCCGTCGCCCGACGGACATTACGCCGTGACCGAGACCGAATATCAATACACGCCGCTGCGCATATGGGATCTCGAGCCCGGCCAGCAGGGCAAGACGCAGAACATCGACATCCCGATCAGCGCGTGGACGGCGGATTGGCGCGACCTGTCGCACAATCACGAAGTGCGCTGGCCGTATGTCTTCGTGTCGGCGTACGAGGATGGGTTGCAGGTGTTCGATCTCAAGGACCCGAAGCATCCGAAGACGGACGGCGCGTGGTACACCTGCGAATGTGAACACGAGCACGGATTCGGAGGCACACCCGACAACGGCTGGCAAAGCACGACGAGTGTCGAGCAAGGCGCGTTCGGCGTGGACGTGCGCAATTACGACGGATTGATCGTGCTGTCCGACATGCGCAGCGGACTCTGGCTCTTCCATCTCGATGGATTCAACGGTTGGAATGGTCATGACTACGGAATGCCGAACATCTCGAGCGTGCAGGATTGGGATCACGGACCCGATCGCGCGGTGAAGCCGGTCGTGCCGTGACGAGCGTAGCTCTTCGCGGAACGCTGTTGTTCACGGTCGCGGCGGTGTTCGCCGCGACCGCCGGGCCGTTCGACATTGCGTTGTTCAACACGCCGAAAGCGCCGTCGGCACACGGAAGCGCGCGACTCGTTTACGCGCCGTCTCCGTTCGGCGTCGCCGCGACGGCCGACGGCCATGCGAGCTACGACGTTCAAATTCACGCCGACAGTCTGCCGGAACCATCGACGCTCGGCGCGTATCGCAGTTACGTCGCGTGGGCAGCAAGCACCGATCTCGAGACATGGGTGCGCCTGGGCGTGGTCCGCAACGGCGACAACACGGTCGGGCACGCGGAGTTGAACAAGTTTCTCCTCGTGATCACGGCGGAGTCGAGCGCGGAAGCGACGACGCACGACGGGCCCACCGTATTACACGGTACGTCGCCGAGCGGGTGGCTGCAGTCGTTTCTGAGTCATCCGCTCTTTCGCGGGATACCGCCGTGATTCGGCGCCTCGCATGGTTTGCGCTGGGAGTCGCACTCGGCATCACGCCGGCGACGACATTCGCGCAAAGGAAACCGCCGGCGAAGAAACCTGCGCCGAAGCCGGCGCCCATGAGCCACGACACGATGTCGATGGACATGGCTATGGATATGGGAAACGGTATGCCCATTCCGATGCCGCCCGGCATGCCGATGATTCCGGGACTCGTCGGTCTCACGCCGCCCGTGCAGAGTTTTCTTCCCGGCGCCGGTCGTGATCCGCTGCGACTTCCAGCCGCGCAGCCCACGCGCATCACGCCACTTCGCAACGGCGATACGCTCGATCTCACGGCGATGATCGTCCGCCGAACGATCAAGGGCCACACGTTCGTCATGTATGGCTTCAACGGTCAGGTGCCTGGACCGCTGCTGCGCGTGCCGCAGAACGCCACGATCACGGTGCGCTTTCACAATCGCATCGATCTGCCGAGCACCGTCCACTGGCACGGTGTGCGACTGGACAATCGCTTCGACGGCATGCCCGGACTCACGCAGGACTCGGTGCGCGCCGGCGACGACTTCACGTACACGGTGAAATTTCCCGACGCGGGCATCTATTGGTATCACCCGCACGTGCGCGAAGACATCGAGCAGGCGATGGGGTTATTCGGCAACATTCGCGTCGATTCCCCGGACAAGTCTTATTACTCGCCGGTGAACTGGGAGCAAACGCTGACGCTCGATGATCTGCTGATCAACGGCGACACGCTCATTCCGTTTGGCAAGGAGTCGCCCGACTTCGCGCTGATGGGTCGCGTTGGAAACACGCTGCTCGTGAACGGCGAGCCCAAATATTCGCTGCGCGTGAAACGCGGCGCCGTCGTGCGTTTCTTCCTGACGAACGTATCGTCGTCGCGCACGTACAACCTGTCGTTCGGCGGCGCGCCGATCAAAGTCGTGGCATCGGACGTCAGCAAGTTCGAGCGCGAAGAACGCGTGCCGAGCGTCGTGATCGCTCCGGCGGAGCGATACGTCGTCGAGGTGAAGTTCGATCGGCCCGGAACGTATGCGTTTGTGAACGCCATTCAGGCGATCAACCACTATGCCGGCGAATTTTCGCCCGAGGTGGACACGCTCGGCACGATCGCCGTCGATGCAGCGGCGGCGGTGCCGAGCTACGCGGCGCAATTCTCAGCGTTGCGCGAAAACAGCGACGTCTCGCGAGACATCGACAAGTATCGCGCGTACTTCGACAAGCCGCCCGACAAGACGCTGCGCCTGACCGTAGCGACCAACTCGCTACCGCTCGCGACGGTGCAGTTCATGAATGTCGATACCGCGTACTTCGCGCCGGTCGAGTGGGTCGACGGCATGCCCGACATGAACTGGCTCTCGACGGGCAAGCAGGTGCGCTGGATTCTGCGCGACGAGTCCACGGGAAAGGAGAACATGGACATCGACTGGACCGCGGCGCGCGGATCGGTGGTAAAGCTCCGGATCTTCAACGACCCGAAGTCATTTCATCCGATGCAGCACCCGATCCATCTCCATGGGCAACGAATGCTGGTCGTGTCGCGCGACGGCGTGCGCACGCGCAACATGGCGTGGAAGGATACCGCCCTCATCCCCGTGGGATCGACGGTCGATCTGTTGATCGACGCGTCGAACCCCGGAGATTGGATGCTGCACTGCCACATCGCCGAACACCTCGGCGCGGGCATGATGACGATGCTGCGCGTGCGGTAACGCTTACGGGACGATCGGCGCGGCGCCCTGCTGCTGCGCTTTGAGCTGCTGCCAGTACTCATCCATCTTGATGCGCGGAATGCCGTTCGTCATCCACTCGGGCGCGGGCGCGCCCTTGAGGTAGTGATCGAACCAATCCTTCTGGCGCATGGCGTAGTCCTTCATGTTGATCGGACGCGCCAAGCCGTGATTCTCGCCGACGTACTCGAGCAGGATCACGTCCTTGCCCATCTGGCGCAACGTGTTGAAGTACGTGATGCCCTGATTGAAGTCCACGGCGCCGTCCTTGTCGTCGGACAGAATGATGAGCGGCGTCTTGACGTTTTTCGCGTGGAAGACCGGCGAGTTGCGCAGGTAGGCTTCCATGTTGTCGGCCACGTTGCCCTTGAAGCGGCCCTGGCTCGACTCGAAGATCGCCTGGTTCGTGCCGCCCGTGTTCCAGTAGATCGAGCTGTACATGCTCACCATGTCGGTGAGCGGCGCGCCGGCGATCGCGCTCTTGAAGATGTTCGTCTGCGTGACGAGGAAGGCCGTCTGGTAGCCGCCCCACGAGTGGCCGTGCAGCGCGACGTTCGCCGAATCGACGATCCCGGTCGCGATGGCGGCCTTCACCGCCGGGACGACCGCCCAGACCGCCGACATACCCGGGTCGTTCACCTTGTACACGATGTCCGGCTGGAACACAGCATACCCTCGGCTCGTGTAGACGCTCGGGTTGAATGCCTGCGTCTCGTTCGGGACGCTGTAGCTGTGCAGGAATTGCGAGCGCTTCTCGTAGATGTACACCACCGTCGGATACTTCTTGCCCGCCTCGTAGTTCGGCGGCAGGAACAGCGCGCCCTGCAGCGAATCGCCCTTGTCCGTCACGTAGTCGACGAGACGAGCGCCACTCGACCAGGCATAGTCCGCCTGCTGCGGATTTGCGGTCGACAGACGACGCGGCGACTTGAACCCATCGCCCATCACCCAGTAGTCCGGATAGTCCTTCACCGTCTGCTTCGTGAAGATCCAGGTCTCGGCGTCGCGGGCGCGGGCGAAGTTGTATTTCGCGTCGTCCCACACGAGCGGTGTCGCGCCGGACT